>DASSWV010000302.1:0-8372 GCA_035704545.1 Pelobium sp. | reverse complement strand
AATAAAGAATATCTAAACCACGATACTTATACTGATACCGTAACTTTCGATAACTCCGAAATTGAAGGAAAAATTTTAGGTGATATTTTTATAAGTATTGATAGGGTACGTGAAAACGCCAAAACTTTCCAAACTGCTTTTGTAGATGAGCTTCATCGGGTAATGATACATAGTACCTTACATTTGTTGGGCTATAAAGATAAATCTAATAAACACAAAACCTTAATGACCGCCAAAGAAAACGATTACTTGGCATTGAGAGGGCTTTAAACTTTCCCTCTTTCCACCATCTAGTTTTCTTATTCTTCTAAAGCTTCTTTATTAAGCATGGCTGCATAAGTAGTTCTTAACTTTGCTACTTTAGGCTCAATCACTGCCATGCAATAACCAGCGTATTGGTTTTGGTTGTAATAATTTTGATGGTACTTTTCCGCAGGAAAATAGTTTCTTAAAGGTTCAACCTCCGTAACAATAGCTGAGCTAAAAATTGGCGCTAATTCTATCAACACCTGTTCCGCTACCTCTTTTTGTGTATCATTATGGAAATAAATGCCAGAACGGTATTGCGTACCTGCATCAGCACCTTGCCTGTTTAAACTTGTAGGGTCATGGCTAGTCATAAACACTTTTAGTAAATCAGCATAACTTAACACATCAGCATCAAACGTTACCTGTATAACTTCCACATAGCCAGAGACGCCACTACAAACTACCTCATAACTTGGGTTTGGAATTAAACCGTTTGCATAACCAGATTCTACTTTTATTACTCCTTTAAGCCTTTGCACAATAGCTTCTGTACACCAGAAGCAACCGCCACCTATAGTTGCGACTTCTATATTATTTGCCATTCTTTTTTTTATCTAATTTAAATACATTTAATCTTTGCATAGTAAACTGTCTGTAAAATATTGTTTGCTATCTAAAAAATGATTCACAACCGAAAAACCCGATTTGTTTGCTAATAAATCGATTTCTTTAAAACTGTATTTCTTGGATTGTTCCGTCCATATCAGCTCATCTTTATCAAAGATAATTGTTGTGTTGGTGTTGGGTAAAAAAACGTTTTGCTTGTTTAAACTTACCAAATAGCTAAACAGTTCTCCATTTCTGGGATTGTAATAGCAGTAGAAGTCAAACTGGCTCATGTTAAAGTTAGCGCCTAATTCTCTATTTATCCTTTTAAGTAAGTTAAGGTTGAACCGTTTTGTTACACCATTAAGATCCGAGTAAGCCCGATGAATAGTTTGAGGGTTCTTTTGCAGGTCGACACCCATTAAAAGCATATCACCTTGTTTCATTACTTGGTTAAACAAATCCATCAATTCTGCAGCCTCTTTTTTGGGATAATTGCCAATATTACTTCCTAAAAACAATAATAAACTTTGGTGTGTACTTGTTTTCTTTAAATTGAGCAACACTTCAAAGTAATCTCCAATAGCGGGCTTAATATTCAGTTCTGGCAACTTGCTTTTTAACACTTCTGTTAACATATTCATTGCCTCTTGAGAGATGTCTATCGGGATATAATCAAAATTTACTTTCTGCTGCAACAAAAACTTCAACAAATTGAAAGTTTTTGTCCCGTCACCTGCACCCAATTCTATAATGTTAAACGGGTGGTTGAAACGTAAACTTTCATAAATCGCACTTGCCTGTGATGCTAAAATCTCATATTCGCAATCGCTGAGATAATACTCTGCCATTTCCATAATCTCTTTGAAAATCCGGCTTCCCTCATCGTCGTAAAAATATTTTGACGATAGAAATTTCTCATCTGCACTTAGTCCTTCTATTACGTCTTCTTCAAATGTTTTTAACATATAATTACTAACACTTATTAGGTAAATATTAAAATCTAAAACCTACATCAAAGGAGATCAACCTGCTTTCGTCTGAAAAACCGTATCCGGCAGTTAATAAAAACTTGTTATAAAGATTAATCCAAATACCTGGACCATAGCCCTGGTGCCACTTATTAGAGTCAGCGAAACTGTTGGTTACTTTTGCTACATCATAAAATCCGTAAACTCCAAAATCACCGGTGATGATGTAATTTCTAAAAGACGAAACCGGAAACCTCATTTCAGAATTTGCATAATATGCTGACTTGCCAGAGAATCTTTCATTACGGAAACCTCTTAAGTTTTCATTGTTACCAATAGAGTTTGCTTGGTAAAATTTATAATCGCCAATATTTGTTTGTGCCCCCAAGCGTAAAGCAATGGTTAACGGTAAACCTATATTTGGCGTACCAAAAGCAGATAAATCTGTACTTAGTTTTACAAACCTGTCTTTATCTCCGCCAATTTCGTTGAAATAACCTATCGTACTGTTCCACTTTAAACCAGTTTGGGGTTTTATTTTATTGTCGGTTAAGGAGATATTAAGGTATGATTTAAGTGTCAAAAACCGTCCAGGATTTTTGTAATTGTTTGTAAAAGTTTCTAAAAAATTAGCCTCGTTTCTGTCATTAATTTTCACAAACTGAAAACCAGGGCCTGCCCCAAACTTTATCTTATCAGAAACCCTACGTTGCAGGTAAGTTTGTGCATCATAAGATTCGGAACGTACGCGATAAAAGTTAATATCGTCTCCGTTATTTGCCGTATTATTTCCGATACCGTAAAAATTAAATGAATAAGCTGGACCTGCATAATTAGCATTTACCACTAAATCATATTTGTGCGCAAATAGCGAGTAAAAGGTAGAGCGGTACTTTCCAAAAATGCCTTTTGTTTGTAGAGAGTGCAACAAAGAAATTTTTTGCTCATAACTATACGGAGACTTTCTGAAGCCATAATGTTTCTTTTGATAAACGATACCTAGCAAGATACCATCTTTACCGTTTGGATAATCGGCGTTTGGTAAAACCGATGACTTATCATATTTAAAATTATCGGGTAAAAACTCATTAACCCAAGCTCCGTTTGATTTATAAATTCTGGTGTTACTGCTTTTTTTGAAAGTGTTATCTGGAGTATCATAAAACACCGTTCTGCCATTTGCGGCTTCATCGGCTAAATAATCCTTTTCGTCTCCGCCAACTACTTTCAACTTTATAGGATTGTCTGATTTTCCTTTTACTACCAAACTGTCATTTTCATCTAATAAATAAAAGTTGATTTGGCTGGTTTGTTTGTTATCAAAAATTCGCCAATAAATGGTATCGTCAATTTTACCATCTTTCTTGGTTTTGTACATGGTTACTTCGGTGCTATCTTTTCCACGGTTGATCTCAACATATTCGTATTTATCAGAGCCTGTAATAGTAACTTCTTCGCTTAAAACTTCATAATACTTTTCCGCAACTTCAACTATTTGGTTTCTGCGTGATTTCAGTTTCATGATTAATTCTTCGCCAGTTAATTCAAATGCTTCCGCAGGCATTCTGCTTACCGCTTTCTCAATCACCTGGTCGGTAAGTTTCACTTTCATAAAATTGGCGGTTTCCATCCAATCATTATAACTTAACTCATTAAGTAAGTTTCTATCTAGGTTACGAGACGCTATTGACAAATCACTAGGATCTTCAATTTCCATTTCGAAAGATTGGATATCTGGCACAATACCGCTAATTAGCCTTGTAAGTACGCCATCAAACTTTGTAAAAACCTGATCTCTGTCTCTTGGTATTGGCTTATAAATTTCGCCCTTTCCTTTTTTCTCAAACTCGGCCCAACGCCATTGGTCTTCATGCCTGTCCCAATCGCCAATTAGCATATCAAAAAGCCTAGCTTTTAAAAAATCTTGTTGATCAACCTCATTATCATTGTCTTCTTTTAGTTTCTCGTACAAGGTAGTTGTACTTACCGCGTTCTTTGTATAGCCAAAATCTTTAAAATTAGATAAATCTTCATCCGGCCGTACCTCTATAATACCTACTCTACCTCCTATTTCCTGAATATATGGCCCTAATAAGTTAGAGTAAGGCATGTAAAACACCTGTGGATTGGTATGGAAAACGCCAATCGCATCAGCCAGATCTGGGATAACCAAAGCACCATAAGGATGTGCAGAGGAGATTTGATCTTGCACAAAATCATCAGCAAATGTGGGTCTTAAACCTTCTGGCAATAAAGATGATGGGTCTTTATCAATGGTTCTGAACTGATATTGAATATTATCTTTTCCTAGTAATCTTAAAGAAGTAGTTTGTTTTCCGCCACCTAGTTTCAACGGGGTTAAACCTCCAGCAAATTTGGTTAAATCTAAATACGGGATTTCTATCGGGGTTGCCCAAACAGAGCGATAATGTTCACCAAAAATCCATTGTTTAAATTTAGAAGCTTTGTAACGTTCGCCTACGGCTATAGTTTTGGTTGAGTCGCTGTAGTTTGTAAGTGATTCAACCCGTACTTTTTGTGCCGTTGCCGGAAGCGCATATAAAGGTGCCCTATAAACTAACTCTCCTTCGTTGCCATCGCCAATGGGTTCCCAAAATTCAACCCAACACTGTCCGTTTTTATAATAATTTAATCTGGCAAAACCCTTTGTGCCATGTCCAAAAAGCGCATCGTTTCCTTTAAATAAAGAACTGTTTTTGCTTCCGGCGCCACTGGTTATAAAGTTTTGCTCACCATATTTGGTTAACATTAGTGCATGTTCATGTCCGGATGCCATTACGATATTTGGATTGTCACCAAAAATTGTTAGCAACCTTGTACGCAAACTTTGGTATTTTTTATTGGAAATATCTTGGCGAGAAAGCCCGTATTGTCTCATTAACGGATAAATAGACCCAACTATCGGCAATGGGATGTAAGCATTTGGCCATACCAATCTTAAAGGGAACATGTAATCTAACAATGTAAAATACCCCCCATGTTTTCCGTTTGAAAATAATGGATGATGTTGTGTAACAATGATATTCTTGTTTTTGTTTCTTATCAGGATGTCCTTTACCTGTGCAATCAGCTGATCTTCGTTTTCTACGGTACAGCCCTGCTCATAACGGTCTGACCGCGAGTGCTTGGTTAACCACCATTCGCTATCAATGGCAATAATTACCAAATTGCCGTTCATCTGAACTTCTATGGGGCCTGCACATCCGTTACTTGGTAAAAACACATCTGCGCTGTCTAAATAATTCTCTACAAATACTTCTTGTCTTCTAACAGCGTTTAATCCTCCAGATTTACTGTGGTTCCAATCGTGGTTACCTGGTATAAATATCCTTTTACCCTTAAAGTCTTTCACCACTTTTAACTGTTCAACAATTCGCCTTTCTTTTTCCTTGCGATCTGGCGCATCCACAGCTGGAAGGCCACTTTCGTAAATATTATCTCCCATAAAAATAACCGCATCTTTTTTGCTGGAAGTTTTCTTGATCACAGTATCCTGTAAATTGCTAATGACCGTATCTATCTTGTACATTTGGCTTTCCATCAGCTTAAGTGTGGGTTCTTGCTCACCCATAGACGGTTTACCCGCATCACCCACTAAAAAAACAGTGTAATCTAAGTCCAAAGAATCCGGATTGTTGGCCTTTTGCCATTCTCGTTCGCTTTTAGCGTAAAATGGTTTGTAAGTTGTACAGGAGGTATAGCACAAACCAGCTACCATACAAGCTAAAAAAGGGAGATATATATTTCGCATTTATTTAATAAGTTTTATAATGTTTCCTTTGTTCTTTTTTCCTTCGTTAGAGATATAAAGTTCTCCTTTAGAGTTGAAGGCGATTCCCTCTGGCTGCATAAATTCTTTTCCACTGAAGCGGGTAATATCCGCAAAAGAACCATCGGGGTTTAGGGTTACAATGAAGTTGTTTCCTGCTGAAAGCACATAAAGTTTACCGTTAGTTGGATGGTAAGTTAGCGCTGTTGGCTTAATGATTTCGTTGATGTTTTCATTCCCGATTGCCTTTAAAAATTTTTTGGAAGCTTCTGTTAACCCGTCTTCTTTAAACTTATCTTCAATCTGTTTCAGATTAATGCGCATTACTGGTATTGAGTCAAATATTTTGTTGTCTAGTGTGAACTGATAAATGTCTTTAAATTCATGTTCCTTATCTTTCTGGTTCAAATTTTTCTCTTTTACGGCCAGTAAAAGTCGATGGTTTTCTTTATCATAGGCCAATCCTTCTATATCGTTTTTAGATTTTAACGGGGTTTTAAAATAAGTGACCTGAGGGTGTTCTGCAGCAAAATTCGCAATCTCATAAATTATTCCGTCCGCCCTTATCACATATATATCGTTACCATTTCTTGTTAAATCCTCATAATCTCCTTTCTCTGCAAAAGTAAATTCTCTGATTATCTCCTTTTTTGCAATATCAAAAAAGTATAAAACACCGTTTTCATCTTCAACAGCAGCTACCAAACTATCATTAACGAAAGTTATTCCAGAAATTTCCTCCAAATCCTCAGGCATTTCAATAAGTTCAATTTCGGATGACACTGTCTCTACTTTCTCTTTTCCTTTTTCTTTAGTGTTATTTTGGCATGATGATAAAGCGAAGACAATTAATACAAGTAAAAATTTATTCATTTTTGGATTTAAATTTGTTGACAGTAATCAGACGGATATTTAATCAAAACTTATACCATTAAATATTTTTCTTAAATTGACAAAAAGATAAATATGAGTAATTTATACACCGAACAAGAAATAGAACAGCACATATTTCTATTGTTTAAAAATGAACTTCCTGATTACGCCTTGTATCACAATTTTGCCCATACGCACCAAACAGCAGAAACTGTTAAAGAAATTGCAGAAGAATATAAGATTGTGGATACCGATTTAGAAAACCTAATTATTGCTGCTTGGTTCCATGATAGTGGTTACACCGTTGATTACGAAAACCATGAAGAAGAAAGTGTTAAACTAATGAAAGCTTATTTTGGCGATAAACTAGATGAAAAGCAGTTTAAAGAAATTGAGAAGCTTATTTTAAGCACTAAATTTGAGCATGAACAAAAAAGCTTACTCGAAGAAATTATACACGATGCCGACTACATTAACATGGGGAAGAGAAGCTTTAGCAACAGAGCAGAGCTTTTAAGGTGCGAGTGGGAAAAGGTAAATAAAAAGGTTTATGATGATTTGGAATGGGCTGAACTACAGCTTGAATTTTTAATTTCTAAAAAGTTTAAAACTAGCGCTGCGGTGCACAAATTTGGCGAGCGACGCGAAAAAAACATTGAAAAGCAACGAAAACTGATTGAAAAGTTTAAAAGTGACCAGTATAAAATACAGTTAAAGAAAGACAGTACAGATGCAAAAGTAAATAAGGAAGGGCGTGGAATAGAAACCCTGTACAGGTCTGTTTATGATTACCACATGAACCTAAGCTCAATGGCAGATCAAAAAGCCAACATTATGATTAGCATTAACACCATTGTTGTTTCGGTGATTATTACGCTTTTTGGTTCTGGTTATACCTTTTCAGGAAATGAAGGCTTCCAACATATGCGTTTTGTTTTCCCAATGCTTTTACTAGTAGTGAGCAGTTTGGTATCGGTTACCTTCGCTATATTATCTGCCAGACCTAACGTAACCACTAAAGAAAAGTATGAGCTTACCAATAAAGATAGCAGTATTTTATTCTTCGGTAATTTTACTCAGATACAGTTAAAAGACTTTGTAGCGCAAATTAAATCTTTAAAAGAAGATAAAAATGAACTTTATGACAGCATGTCTGTAGACATTTTTCATTTAGGTGGGGTGCTGGTAAGAAAATACAGGTTACTTACTTGGTCCTACAATTCTTTTATGACAGGCTTAATTCTTTGTGCAGTAGGCTTTGTTGGAATAATTATTTACTCTTACTAAGTACAATCAACTAAAGATATGTACGAGTAGTTGGTAACCCCAAAGTGCTCGTATTTATCTTTTCCTTTTTTCAAACTTTCCCAGTGGAACCAGGTTTTTACTATCTTTTTATCTTTTAGCTTCTCCAGGTATTGGTTAGTAAGTAAAATATAACAAGGTTCCTGGATACTGTTTTTCAATAATTTATGGGCAAGTATTACATCCTCTCCCATCAACTTAATATGTCCGTTTATTTCTGTAAGGCTAATGTGCCCGTGGTGCACAACAATTTTTATCCCCAACTGATTTTTTGAAAGATGCTTTGCAAACAATTCTGGATCCGTTTCCTCGAAACTAGCAATAGAGTCGTTAAACGCTTCATAAATTAATTGGCACTGCTTAGCTACTTTTTTTACTGCGGGCAACCTCCCGGTTTTGTAAAAGAAAATGGCATCACCCTCAATTTCGGCAATATGCATTTCCAAAATATTAGCTGATGCAACTTTGTTAAGAACATTACTAATTACACGATTGGCAAATTCGCCATTATCTGTTGAAGTGATAAACTTTGTAAAACCTGTGATGTCTGGAATACAAAAGAAAACAGGGACCTCAGA
>DASSWV010000280.1:0-3104 GCA_035704545.1 Pelobium sp. | reverse complement strand
GTTTCTATCGCTAAAGCAGAACTGTCAACCGCTGTCACTTTTTCGGCGCCATTAGCTAATGCGTTTAAGGTAAAACCTCCGCTGTAGCTAAAACAGTCCAATACGGTTTTGCCGGAGACATAGCTTGCCAGCATCTTCCGGTTAAATCGCTGATCGCAGTAAAAGCCAGACTTTTGTCCTTCAATGATGTTGATATGATATTTAATCCTGTTCTCCTGCACTTCCACAAAATCTGGTGGCAAAGTTCCGGCAAGCAAGCCGTTCGTTTCAGCTAAGCCATCATGCGCCCTTGCAGTGCTATCGCTTTTGTCAAAAATACCTTTTGCACCCGTCAGCTTTTGCAGTTCATCTAAAATTACAGGTTTCATCTTCTCAATACCCGATGTAGAAACCTGTACAGAAAGATAATCTCCGTATTTATCTACAATCAGCCCAGGTAAATAGTCGGATTCACTAAAAACCAATCTGCAAGTATCGTTTCCATCCGTCAGTAAATTCGCTCGGCTTTTAATAGCAACTTGTAATTTTTTACGGTACCAGGCTTCATCGGGCAAAATGCTCTCGTCCCAACTCAACAACCTTATGGCAACTCTCGATTCGTTATTGTAATAGCCGTATGCTAAAAAAACATTGTCGTGGGTTTCTACCTTAACCAGCTCTCCGTTTTCAGCTTTTATATCATTGTATTTTAAAGCGCCCGAAAAAACCCAAGGATGGTGTTGCAACACGGCTTTTTCTTTGCCTTTTTTTAATAAAATCGATACCATAAGCCACAAAGTTATAATAATGCTTTTTTTAAAAACAATTAATCGTACAAAACTGGTGTAAATTATAAAGTGCTTATTTATTGATAGATATAAACTAAATAAATTTTATGCTTTACTGGTTAAATTTGTATCTTGCGCCCTCTAAAATAAAGCATAGTTTACAATATGGGTATAATGGGTTTTTTGCGCAACCGAGCAGGTGTAATCATAGTGATTGCTATCGGTGTGGCAATTGTGGCGTTTCTATTAGGTGATGCGATACAAAGCGGACAAGGTTTTATAGCCGATTCGCAAAGTGAAATTGGTGAGGTAGGCGACGAGTCTATTTCTTATACAGCGTTTAACGAAAGAGTGGAGCAAAACTCACAGCAGTTTAAACAACAGATGGGCAGTTTAAATGCGCAAATGACTGCTTACGTGGTAGAAAATACTTGGAACCAAATGGTGTCAGGTATCATCTTGAAAAAACAGACAGATAATTTAGGACTAACCGTTGGAGAGTCTGAATTATTTGATTTATTGTTCGATAATCCTTCGCAACAGGTTCAGCAAATTTTCTCTAATCAAGAAACTGGTCAATTTGATAGAGCTACAGCATTAGGCTCTAGAAAAAGTGCTGATACTGATCCTTCCGGTCAGTTAAAATCTCAGTGGCTTGCTTTAGAGGAAAGCGTACAACAGCAACGTGTAAACGAAAAGTATATTAACTTGGTTAAAAATGGTATTTATGTAAATTCTTTAGATGCTAAAGATGAATATATCAATAAAAACAAGTTGGTTAATTTCGAGTACGTTTTTAAAGATTATGCAAGCGTACCTGATGCAGAAGTGAAAATTACCGATGCAGATTACAAAGAATATTACGAGCAGAACAAGTACAAATTCAAAAACCAGACAGAAACAAGGACTTTTGAATACGTAACTTTTAACGCAGCGCCATCAAGTCAGGATACTTTAGATACAAAAGCAAAAATTGATAAAATTGCGGAAGGGCTAAGAGCTTCAACAAATGATTCGTTATTTGTTGCAATTAATGCCGATACAAAAACACCGATTACCTATAAGAAAAAAGGCCAATTAGAACCAGCCTTAGATTCGGTAATGTTTAACGCAAGCAAAGGATTTGTTTACGGACCTTATTTTGATAACGGAGCTTATAAAGTTGCAAAGCTGATTGATTCAAGAATAAGCCCAGATTCGGTAAAAGCCCGTCATATATTGATTAACCCTGCAGCAGAAGGTGGAATGGACAAGGCTTTGGCGAAGGCAGATTCACTTAAAAAATTGATTGTGGCCGGTGCTGATTTTGGCGCATTAGCTGCCCAATATGGTACTGATGGATCTAAAGACAAAGCAGGCGATTTAGGGACTTTTGCAAGAGGATCTATGGTTCCAGCTTTTGAAGATGCCGTTTTTAACGGGAATGTTGGCGAAACCTTGGTTTTACAAACTCAATTTGGCGTTCATGTTATCAACATACAAAACCAAATTGGATCTTCAAGAGTGGTAAAAGTTGCTGTAGTTGATAAAGCATTGTTGCCTAGCTCTGCTACGGAACAGGTAGCTTATCAAAAAGCACAAAGTTTTTTAAGCACTGTAAAAGACCAAAAATCTTTTGCAGAAAACGCACAAAAAGAAGGCTTAAACAAATTGGTAGGTGCAGATGTAACACCTTTACAGGCATCGTTGCCTGGGCTGGAAGAAGCTAGGCCTCTTGTTCGTTGGGCATTTAACGCCGAGAAAGGCGATGTTTCTAATGAAATCTTTGATATCGGCGATAAATATGTTGTTGCTGTGTTAACCAACGTGAAACCAGAAGGTACCTTATCATTAGAAGATGTGAAAACTCAGATAGAGCCAGACGTAAAAAGAGCGGTACAGGCCAAAGTTTTAAAGGCTAGCTTTGAGAAAGCTTTAAATGGAGCATCTTCAATAGCAGAGGTTGCGCAAAAAACAGGAACTCAGGTTACTCCGGTAGAAAATGTTGTTTTTGCCAATCCGGTAATTCCTGGGGTAGCACAAGAAAATAAGGTAATCGGTAGTATCTTCGGTTCTCAACCTAATAAGTTGTCAAAAGCAATTGAGGGTGATAGGGGTGTTTATGTTTATATTGTAAAAAGTTTCACCAATCCAGCTCCATTAACCAATATGCAGAAGATTAAAAATCAAATGGAACAAGCTATAAGCCAGCAAGTTGATGCTTCTGTTTTTGAAGTTCTACGTGAAAAGGCAGATATAAAAGATTACAGAGCTAAGTTTTATTAATAGATTAAATATTAATTTTGAAGCCGGGATTTATAGCAAGTCCCGGCTTTTTTAGTTTAAAGAGATATGGAC
>DASSWV010000262.1:0-2178 GCA_035704545.1 Pelobium sp. | reverse complement strand
AAACCAGTTACGCTCAAGGCGAAAATACACGGCCACATGATAGAGCATACCAGACCGCCGCTTAGGAACGCAAATAAACCAACTCGACCGGTGGTAAACAGACCGACAAGCATGGCGATAACTCCTAAACCAGCTAATATCAATAATAACTTACCAGGCTTTTCCTGCGCCCAGAAATTTCCTGCTATTAACACCACAATACAAACCGCATAAATATAAAGATCATTTACATTTACACCGCTCATAGCATTTACCGCTAACACCACCCCAAAGGCTACAAAAGGAACTACTACCGTAAGCACGGTTTTCATTGTTTTACTTAGGTTGAAAACAGTAACCGCCGCAGTCCATCTTCCGATCATTAAACTGCCCCAATACAAAGAAATATACTGTGAAATTTGTGATTCATTTAAACTTCCGAAATCAGGTGTTGCCAACAAAGCTCCCATGTTGCTTTGAATAGTAACTTCTACTCCCACATAAACAAATAAGGCGATCATGCCCAATACCAGTTGAGGATATTTCATAGCTCCCCAGCCAGTGCCATCTTTTTTGGCAGAATTATTAGAAACGAACAAAATTCCAATTACTGCAACAACAGCGAGCAGCAACAAGACAATTGTACCCACTTCACCGCTATCTTCTGGTAAAAAATTACCGATCAAGGTTAGGAGAACAATTGCAGCAGTAATACCCTACATTGCTTTTGTAGCCTTGCCTGTTTTTTCAAATTCTTCATCTGATTGAACATTTGGCATTTTAGCGACTGCAAAAATTCCTGCTACTAATAAAAAGACAACTATCAGAATAATATAAAGTAAATTAATAGAACCGATTCCAGCACTTTCTACCTGCTCAGGTGTGGCTATTACCGTTCCGAATAAGACAAGCGTAACTATAATTGGCCCGATAGTGGTACCAAAGGAATTTACTCCTCCAGCCAAACTCAACCTATGCGCACCGGTACGGGGATCTCCAAGAGCAATAGCAAAGGGATTGGCGGCTGTTTGTTGTAAAGAAAAACCAAGAGCAATTATAAAGAACGCTCCAAGAATAAAACCATAAGAGCCTGAATTTACAGCGGGAATCATTAATCCTGCACCCACAACAGAAATTAATAATCCGTAAATAATTCCCTTTTTAAAGCCTATTTTATTTAAAATATCATAGCCTATACCAGTAGATGCTAAGTACAAGATCAAAGATCCTATAAAATATGCACCATAGAATGCTGAATCGATCAACTGCGATTCAAATTGAGATAAATTAAAGTATGTTTTGCAAAAAGGGATAAATATACCATTTGAGGCAGCTAAAAATCCCCAGAAAAAAAATACCATGACTAAAGTGTACAATGCAGAGCCATAGTTTTTTTGAGAAGTTTGTTCCATTATGTTATGTTTAGGTTAATGAATCGGCTAATATAATTTAATTTCGCTAATGTTTAAAGATTTATAAATTTTGCTCGCTAAACAGCGGGATTTTTAGATAAATGACAAGCAGAAATTGATTTGATGAACTTTGACCGTTAAAAAGTGGTCTATGAGGACACAAGACCAAGGCGACACTCCCGTTTAGACTTCCGAAATTTCGTTTCCATACCGCAGAGATTTTCTTAAGCATGCAAGCCAAAATATAGTAAAAAGGGCATAAAGTACCAAAATCGAAAGTATTTGCCAGTGAGGGCACAAGACCACGAACTACAAATAAGAACTCTGAAGCCACCAACCTCGCCCAACTTTCAACTTCGAGTCCACTCCAAAAAGTGGTTTTTATATAAAATCAGGAATTTTTAATCTGATAATCAATAAGTTATAATTGTTAAAAATCAAAATTAGGTGTTTTACAGTAGACTCAACTTTCAAATTTCAATTTTCCACTGTCATCTCATAAAATAAGTTGACCGCTAGTTGGGTTGATAACTTTTTCAATAATTTGTAAATAACAAATAAAAATGGAAGAGTCAAACAAAACAGGGAAAGGAAGGCGCACATTCAGTGCTTCTTTTAAACAGGAAAAAGTAAAGCAAATAGAAGCTAAAAAGGTTTCTGTACTACAGTTGTCCAGAGCATATGATGTATCAGCTATAAATGGATTGAGAAATACAGTTCATTGCCCAAAGGAGAACGTGTGGTGGTAGAGCATCAGAGCCAGGAGGTGATACAGCTCGAATTAATG
>DASSWV010000257.1:0-10998 GCA_035704545.1 Pelobium sp. | reverse complement strand
GGCTTTCAAATCCATTTAACTAAATATTAAAACCACAACTATGAAAAAATTCAACTATCTATACTTTATTTTATGTTTCCAATTAGGGCAAAGAAAAGCAGAAATACCCTTTGCGAAACGAACGTCACTATTCCTTTTCTTGATTTTATTTTTTTCTTTGTCCAGCTTTGCACAATTGGATAAAAATACCTGGATAGTGGGCGGAGGCGGAACTTTTACTTCTGTAAACGATGAATTTTCATCTTCAACAGTTTCAACCGAATATAAAAGAACAAATCTACAGATAAGCCCTAATATTGGTTATTTTTTTATAGACAAATTAGCTACTGGTTTAAAATCTTCTATTTGGTGGCAAAAAGATAAAGGGATATCTTCCAATTCATTGACTATTTCAAAAAGTATAAGACTAGATTATGGGCCTTTTATACGTTACTATTTTTTGAATAAAAAAAAAACCTTTAATATTCTAACAGACGTATCCTATCAATTTGGCAATGTTAAAGATAATTATTCGAAAGATAAGGGTGCAAGAAATAACTTTGCAGTTATGGCTGGGCCAGTTATCTATTTTAACTCCTCGGTAGGATTAGAACTTTTAATGGGTTATAAAACTCAACGAGAAGAATTCACATCTTCAAATAGTATATCTAATTATATTGATACAAAAAAAAGCTTCCTAGTAGGCGTAAATTTTCAAATTCATTTAACTAAATATTAAAAATTACAATTATGAAAAAAATTATTATTCTATTTAGTGTATTATTTGTTTTAATACTTCAAAATAAAGCACAAAGCCAAACTATTTCTCCTGATATAAACCAAGAATATTGCCCTAACGGAACTTTAATTATACCTGTTGATAAACTAAATAATGGGACATATCTAATGAAACTATTTAACGGTAGTGTATGGAGTACTGAAAAAATAATGGTTCAACATTAGAATACCAGTATAAAAGTTTAGAGTCCATTTTTTATAAATCAGCAATATTTATAGTCATAAGATATAAACAACCTTATAAGCGAGTATAAAAGAGTACGATTAACACCTCTTTTAAAAAGGTTAATTAAGCATAAAAAAAGCCATTTTCAATATGAAAACATTTAAAAAATACACCTTTTTTGGATTTATAGTAACTGCACTTTGTAGCATGCAGGTCAATGTCATAGCACAAAATAAAACCTCAGTTCCTACAATTGATGCAAAAGTTAAAAACCTCCTCTCCAAAATGACCCTCGAAGAAAAAGTGGGACAAATGGCGCAGGTAACCTTAGATGTAATTACCAAAGGAAAAGACCGATTTAGCAGTTTTGAGCCCGTCGAGTTGGATCCTAAAGTAATGGACGATGTATTTAATAAATACAAAGTTGGATCAATATTAAACACCGCAAACAACCGGGCCAGAACGCCACAAGAGTGGTGCAAAATAATTTCTGGAATTCAGCAGGCGGGTAAAGGACGGTTAAATATTCCGGTAATTTATGGGGTTGATGCCATCCATGGCGCAACTTATACCGCAGGTGCTACATTTTTCCCTCAGCAAATTGGGCAGGCGGCCAGTAGAAACTTGGATCTAATTAAAAAAGGTGCAGAAATAACCGCATATGAAACCAGAGCAAGCGGTATTCCTTGGAACTTTTCACCAGTTTTAGATTTAGGTCCGGATCCCCGCTTTCCAAGAATTTGGGAAACCTACGGGGAAGATCCTTTTCTTACCTCAGAAATTGGCAAAGTTGTAATTAAAGGTTACGAAGGAGAAAACAACGATGTCTCCTCTCCCTTCAGCGTAGCTTCATGCTTAAAACATTTTATAGGTTATCAAGTGGCGGTATCGGGTAAAGACAGAACTCCCGCTTACATCTCAGATCAAGCTTTACGCGAGTATCATCTACCTCCTTTTAAAGCTGCAATAGAAGCAGGAGCGCACACCATCATGATCAACTCTGGTTTAATAAACGGAATTCCAGTTCATGCAAACTATAAAATACTTACAGAACTGTTGCGCAATGAGTTAGGCTTTAAGGGCTTGGTAGTTACCGATTGGGGCGATATTGAAAACCTTCATTCCAGAGATCGTGTTGCAGCTAGCAATAAGGAAGCGGTAATGATGGCTATCAACGCTGGCATTGATATGTCAATGATTGCTTATAAATACGAGCCTTTTTGTGATGATTTAATTGCCTTGGTAAAAGAAGGAAAAGTAAAACAAAGCAGAATTGATGAAGCAGTTACCCGTATTTTAACATTGAAATACCAATTAGGTTTGTTTGATACGCCAGTAACTAATTACAAAGACTATCCAAAATTTGGAAGCCAAGAGTTTGAAACCGCAGCTTACAAAACCGCGGTTGAATCTATTACTTTATTAAAAAACAACAACAATATTTTACCACTTAAAAAAACGTCAAAAATATTGGTAACGGGACCAAATGCGAACTCAATGCGTACCCTAAACGGCGGCTGGAGCTATTCTTGGCAGGGCGAAAAAGTAGAAGATTTTGCTTCAAAATACAATACCATTATTGAAGCCATTCAAAATAAAGCAGGTGCTCAAAATGTAAATTTCATTCCCGGCGTTAGCTACAAAATGGACGGCAAATATTTTGAAGAATATGCCGACAAAATGGACGAAGCAATTGTTGCGGCTAAAAACGCTGATGCCATTGTACTTTGTCTGGGCGAAAACAGTTACACAGAAACTCCGGGTAATTTGAGCGATCTGTATTTGTCTGATTTACAGACAGAATATGCTAAAAAGCTTGCAGCAACCGGTAAACCTGTTATTTTAGTATTGAACGAAGGCCGTCCACGTATCATCAGTAAATTTGAGCCTTTGATGCAGGGGATCATCATGACTTATTTACCGGGTAATTTTGGGGGGGATGCGTTAGCGAGTATTTTATTTGGTGATGAAAATCCATCAGGCAAACTGCCTTTTAATTATCCTAAATTTCCAAACTCTCTGACTAATTACAACCACAAACCATCGGAGAGCAGAAGTGTAGTTGAAGGAGTTTATAATTATGATGCTGACTACAATCCACAATATGAGTTTGGTTTCGGCTTAAGCTATACCAGCTTTTCTTACAGCAATTTAAAATTGAGTTCAAACAATATTTCAGCAAATGATGAGCTTTCCGTAACCGTAGATGTAAAAAACACTGGCGACCGCGAAGGCAAAGAAGTGGTTGAGTTATACTTATCAGATCTTTATGCCAGCCTTACGCCAGATGTAAAGAGATTAAAAGGTTTTTATAAAATCAGCCTTAAACCGGGCGAAAGCACAACGGTTACTTTTAAACTCGACAAAACAGCTTTTGCTTTTGTAAATGCCGAAAGCCAAACCATTGTTGAACCTGGTGATTTTGAAGTTTCAATTGCAAACCTTAAAACAAAATTCAACATTAAATAAAAAACATGAGCGCACCGGCTGGCAAACGGTGCGCTATTTATATTCTTTTCTTGAGGGTCAAAATCCCTACAATCCGCTGATCTCCTCTAGCTAGTTCAATAAAAAGTGTTCTTCCAGTTTCAGAACTTAATATTTCCAATATCGCTCTTATTCCTAAACTTGATGCTTTATTAAAATTGATTGACAATAGCTCATCTCCAACCAAAATTCCAAATTCATCTGCCGCTGATTCTGGTTCAACCCTGCTTATCAAATAACGATCAAAGTTTTTACCTACAGTAGTTATCTCCACTCCACTTTTATCAAAACTAAACGGCTTTTTAAAGTTATTTAGTGGCTTAAAAAAAACATGGCTTTTCCGATAATCGAATACTATACTAAACTTTGAAAGCAATGGATTTCCCACGCTTCCGTTACGTGTGTTAGGTTTGGTCTTTGCGCCAACATCCTCAAAATAAGGAAAAGAACTCAATACATCATCCAAGTAAAACCGAGCGATATTTAACCGCTTAACCCTGCCTTGAAACCCTCTTATATTTCCGTTTAAGCCAACGCCCAAGTTGGCGCTTATAAAATTGTTAGGTAAATCAAAAGGTTTGTTCTCAAAAGATTCTAAAGACAAAGGATGTCCGCTTCCACTATCAATCAATAGCCTTAAAGGCAGTTTATTTCCTTGCTGTGTAACCACCGAAGCAGAGATAAACGGCTTTTTATCAATAATGAGTAACGGAATTTTAGCTCCTTTTTTAAAAAGCCTTCGCTTTTCCCTGGTAAAAACCTTCAAAAAACCTGCTTGATAATTTATTTTCACAATGAAACTGTTAAAAAAATCAAAGCCTAATAAACCGTGTATAGGCATCCCAAAATATCCCGACAAACTAAAATCATCAGAAGCAAGTATGGCAGCATGTGCGTTATTAAATACTGCCTGACCTATTTTTAATTTCAGAAAAGGCGTACTGTAAGCCACAAGCTTTTCGTTTTTTCCTAGTCCGTCAATTTCTATTTTGCGCAGATATTGGAAGTTTAAAGAGTCTTTTAGTTTGGGATCTGTGATAATTAAAGAACCTACGCCAGTATCTAAAATAAAATTAAAAGGTCCACTGCCATTAATGTACATTGGCAAAATAATAAGGCCTCTGCTTTTTTTAAATGCCAGTATTTCCTTTGTTCTTTTGCCGGCAAATACAAAGCCCTGTTGCCCATAAATTGGCATAGTAAATGTTAAAATGACAAAAAGTATTGAAAATACCTGCTTATATTTTAGCTTATAAAACATTTTAATACCTTAATTTTAAGATTGTATTAACATACAATTTACTAATTTGCAGGCACTAATTATTATTATGAAAAGATTTTTTACCCTTGCTACAGTTTTATCGCTATTCGTTTTTGCTTCTTGCTCTGTACAAAAACCACAGCCAAAAGCTTATCAAAATATTGCAACATTAATCAATAACTCGCCTGTTTTAAAACAGCACCATGTGGGTTTTATAATTAAAGAAATTGGTGAGAACCCTGTAATGTTTCAAAAAAATGCGGACAAATATTTTACTCCTGCATCAAACACAAAGCTATTAACCTTTTACACGGCTTTACATATGCTTGGTGATTCTGTCCCATCCATCCAATACACTACCGTTAACGATTCTTTATTGGTTTGGCCCATGGCAGATGCTTCTTTTTTACATTCAGCATTTAAAAACCACCCAGCTTTCGATTTTATTAAAAACTCTGGCAAAAACATTTACCTCATTAGTGGCAGGTATAAAGGGGAGAAATTTGGAAAAGGCTGGGGCTGGGATGATTATAACGACTATTACCAAACAGAACTTTCTGCTTTTCCGATGTACGGAAACGTAGTAAAAATACAAAATGATGGTTTTGGTAAATTAAAATACTATCCCGATTTAGCTGCGATGTATATGAGTGATATAACTATTTCTCCGAAAACAAAAAACATTAAAAGGGAGATTCAGAACAATAACTTAACAGTCCCATCAAATTTTAACGCAAGTTTTAAACAGACCGTTCCGTTACACTTAGATAAATCAACTACCGAGAATTTATTAACCGATACGCTTTTGGCAACTGGTTTGGTAATAAAGGCCGTAGAAACATTGCCATGGCGTAACTTGCCTGCCGATGCTCAAATAATTTATAGCATAAAAACAGATAGCTTATACAAGCAGATGTTGCAACAAAGCGATAACTTTTTGGCAGAAGAAATTTTATTAAATTGTGCCGCAGCTAACGGCCTTACCATGCGAACTGATAGTGTGATTTCTGTAGCCCGTAAAAATCTGTTTGTGGATTTACCGGATAAAATGCAGTGGGTTGATGGTTCGGGGCTGTCTCGCCAAAATTTAATTACACCAAGAGATCTGACCGCCGTTTTGCAGAAAATATATGATAAAGTAGGTGATGAAAAACGCTTGTTTAATTTGTTCCCGAGTGGCGGTAAATCCGGAACATTAAGAAATATGTTTACTGCAAGTCCTAATTCCTTTGTTTTTGCAAAAACAGGAAGTTTATCAAACAATTACAATTTAAGCGGTTACTTAATTGGCGCATCCGGAAAAAAATACTTGTTTTCTTTTATGAACAATAATTTTACTGATGCTAGTCAAAATGTAAAAGCCGAGGTTGAAAAGATATTGACTTTTATACATGCTAATTATTAAAAATTTTCACTCTGTCACGCTAAGACAAGAAGCGTCTCACTTGCAAAGATTGCCCTTCAACTCCGCTCAGGGTAACACTTTTTATGTAATTGAAAATTTGGTTTAATATTGATATTTGAAATATATTAGCCTCAACATAACGAATCTCATAACAGCACAGGTCCGTGACCTCTGTGTTCTTCGTGGTTAAAACCTCACCATCAAGCTCCGTTTCCTCTGTGGTTAAACAAACAACTAATAATTCCAGAAAGCATCTTCAATATGTTTAACCTCGTAACTTTCAAAACCTTTTTTAAAAAGTATAGCTACTACATCAAATCGTATTTCTCCTTGGTGTTCTTTAAAAAAAACATATTCATTGGCAGCTTTAGAAAGTAGTTTTTGCTTTTTATCATCAACAAAATCCTCGGGCAAACCAAAACCAGTTCCCGATCGGGCTTTTACCTCTATAAAGACAATCGTGTTATTTATAAGCGCAATTAAATCAACTTCTGCCCTCTTAAATCTCCAGTTTTCCTCTAGTATTTGATAGCCTTTAGCTTGTAAAAATTCTTTGGCAATTTGCTCTGCCAGATTGCCGTCATCGTTATGGCGAGCCATTATTTGATAATTACAGATCCTAAGTAGTTTGAAATATACTTTTCAACTTCCTTCAATTCTAAATATTCCTTCATCAAAATCGTCACGTTATCCGCGTCTTTCTCTGATTTGATTGCTTCCTGCTTAGCAGCGATAATGCTTCCTATTTTCTTTTTCTTAAGATGAAAAATTGCACCCATAACTGTTCCTCGTAGTTTCTCAGTTTCATCTGGCACAGTAATATTATGCATGTTATACCAATTTTCACTTAAATGGTAAGGTGTGGAAATTAAAGAAACCGCTAATGAAGAAATCTCTCGGTCTTGATGCTGGATAAAATCCTTTTCCTTAGGTAAGCGCCCCTGTTCCAGTTCTTCCTTATAATATTTTACTACTTTGGCATAAAGAAAATTGCTAAACACAACATCATCTAAGTGCAAAACAATGTAGGGGCCAATGTAAGTGTCAGTAGTATCATCCCAATTTGCCATTCTATCGCCGTACATCAAAAGCACACGCACCATATCCCGCTCCTGATATTCGTCGCTATTTACTGGCGTTTCGTACATCATCGCCTCCACATCTGGTGGCGGACTATCATCAAAATGCGGTTTTGGTGTTTCCTTCTTTAACTTGGTCAAACGCATTTTATTCAGTTCAGAAATTAAAATGCGTTCTTCCATTTGTAGCAAAGTGCTACACTCACGTAGAAAAACCGAAGCTTTTATAGCATCAGGAATTTTAGAGATGCTTTCCACCACTTCCCTAATTACACCAGCCTTTTTTATAGGATCATTTTGGGTATCTTTTAAAAGAATCTCTGTTTTATAGAAAATAAAATCCTTTTTATTTTTATCAATATGGGTTTTAAACGCAGCGGGACCTAGTTTTTGAATATAAGAGTCTGGGTCATGCCCATCGGGGAAAAGCACCACTTTAACGTCCAGCCCTTCCTCCAAAATCATATCCAGCCCACGTAAAGAAGCTTTTATACCCGCCTCATCGCCATCGTACAAAATGGTCACGCTTTTGGTAAATCGGCCAATCAGCCTAATTTGTTCTGTGGTTAAGGAAGTTCCAGAAGAGGAAACCACATTTTCTACACCAGCTTGCTGTACCGATAAAACATCTGCATAACCTTCTACCAAATAGCAATTGTCCAAATCACGGATGGCTTTTTTTGCTTGAAACAAGCCGTAAAGCACATTAGATTTATGGTAGATTTCGCTTTCGGGCGAGTTTACATATTTTGGAACAGCTTTATCAGTCTTTAGCGTTCTACCTCCAAAACCAATTACCCTGCCGGTAAAACTGTGAATCGGGAACATCACTCGCCCCCGGAATCGGTCGTAAATCCTCCCTTGATCATTTTTGACAACCAAACCAACATCTTCCAAAAACTCCTGCTGATAACCATCTTTAATAGCTCCGTCAAGCAAAGCGCTCCAATCATCAGGCGAATAACCAAGTTGGAATTTCTTTATGATATCGTCTCTGAAACCACGCTCTTTAAAATAACTTAAGCCAATGGTTTTCCCATCCTCACTGTTCCACATCCGGTCTTCAAAAAAAGAAGCCGCATAGTTGGAAACAATGTACAAACTCTCCCTACGATCTTGTGCCTGCTTAAATTCTGGCGTAACCTCGGTTTCCTCAACCTCGATATTGTATTTGTTGGCAACATATTTCAATGCTTCTGGGTAGGAGTATTTCTCATGCTCCATAATAAAATGGACAGAATCTCCACCTTTCCCACAACCAAAACACTTGAAAATTCCTTTTGCCGGAGAAACATGAAATGATGGCGACTTTTCGTTGTGGAAAGGGCATAACCCGGTTAAGCTGGAACCACGTTTTTTTAGATGCACAAAATCGCCTACCACTTCTTCTATTAAAGCAGTCTCTAAAATTTTATCAATGGTTTCCTTTTTGATCATGGGCTAACAAAATTGCAGAAAATAAAGGGGCTTCGCAATAAAATTCATAGACGGATTATTTAGTGAATATTTTGGGCGTTTTAACACGCTATCCGCTTATACTGCACAGGCCTTAAGCTCTTGGCCGGTATCCACTACTATCGTTAACGCAAAACACGGTGTAGTAATTTTGAAGAGACAATTATCTTTTATTGTGCTAATAAAAGTACTTAATGTGCTAGATTTTTTATTTTTTATCCCAACAGAAAATTGTATGTGGTTTATTATTAATTATATACGATTTATGGTGATTTTGATTACAATTTTATGACCTGCGTAATACTATTCTCACCTTATGTTTGCCGCGAAATTATTTAATATAAAATTAACTTTTATGAAAAGATTATTTATTGCTTTTACTGTAATTGCAGGATTGTCATTCTCTGCAAAAGCTCAAGAATTTGGTTTTAAAAAAGGTGACATCCTTTTAGAAGGAAGCGTTGGCTTTAATTCTACCAATGACAAAAACGCTGAAGAAAAAACAAGTTCATTCAATTTCTCTCCAAAAGCTGGTTATTTTTTATCAGATAAAGTTGCTGTTGGCGTTGCATTAAGTATTGCTTCTGAAAAAGATGAAGATTACAGCACTGGTGGCTCAACCACTAAAACCAATAGTTTTGGTGTTGGCGTTTTTGGACGTTACTATTTCTTAGAATTAGGTAAGCGTTTTAAAACTTATACCGAAGCTGGTTTAGGTTATGCTACATCAAAAACTGAAGTTGGATCTGTTACCGGCCCTAAGACTAATACATTAGGTTTTAACTTAGGAGTTGGCGCAAACTATTTTGTTACTGAAAGACTTGCACTTAACGTAGGCTTAACAAACCTTATCAACGTAAACAGTTCTAAAGTTGATGTTAGCGGTGCTAAAGCTACCACTAACTTTGGCGCACAACTTGGTGGAATTAACAACATTTTTAATCTTGCTACATTTGGTTTAGCGTACAGGTTTTAATTAAAAACCACATTTACAGAAAGCACCTCTGGGATTGGCCAGAGGTGCTTTTTTTGCTTTAGTTATTTCCAGACTCATTTTGTCTTTTTAAGACTTACGAAGTTTTGGAAACTTCGTAAGTCTGGTGTTTAGCAAAAAAACGTCATCTCATATTGAGAGATATGAAATACATTAAGCCTCAGCATAGCTATGTTATTTAACTACTGCGTAAAAGCAAATTGAATTAAATTTGCACCCATTTTCAGTGCTTTTTCACGGCTAGCTTTGGTGTCTTCAGGATAAGTTCCAAAATCTTCCCAGCCGTTTCCTAAGTCAGTTTCAAAAGTGTAAAAGCAAACAACTTTCCCTTTATAAATCAGTGCAAAACCTTGAGCCCTTTTACCATCATGCTCATGAATTTTAGGTAATCCGTTCGGGAATTTAAATTTTTGATTATAAATAGGATGGTTAGCGGGTAATTCTACAAAATTAAGCTCTGGAAAAACTTTCTTCATCTGCGGTCTAATAAACTTATCTAAACCGTAATTATCATCTATATGCAAAAAGCCCCCTGCCAATAAATACTTTCTCAAATTCTCAGCTTCTTGAGTTGTGAATACCACATTTCCATGCCCGGTGAGGTAAACAAACGGATAATTAAACAAATCTGCGCTCCCAACTTCTACCGTAGCTTCTTCAGAGGCAATTTGAGTTCCTAAGTTTTGATTGCAAAAATTGATTAAATTGGGTAACGCTGTACGGTTGGCATACCAATCTCCGCCACCATTATATTTAAGCTTTGCTATTTTGTAGGTCGGGTTTGTGAAGGAAGTAAAAAGTAGAAAGTAAAAAGTAAAAAGTAACAAACTGCTAGATGCAAAACAAAATTTAGGACTAGTAATCCCATTACGCCAGAGACTTTGAACTTTGGACTTTACACTTTCAACTCTCACCGATTCAAATAGTTTATCTCGAAGCATGCTTGTAGCGCAGCAGTTTCTGTTCTTAATCTGCTTTCGCCTAAAGTTATAGGAACAAATCCGTTTTCCAAAGCTAATTCTATTTCGATGGTAGAAAAATCGCCTTCTGGACCAATTAAAACTAAATAATTTAAGTGCTTCTTAAATCCTTCGCTAATCTCAGATTTTTTATTTTCCTCACAATGGGCTATATATTTAATATCGGTCTTAGCTCGAACAATAAAATCTTTAAAAGATTCTTGATGGTTTAACTTAGGATGATAGGCTTTTAACGATTGCTTTATTGCAGCAGTGATGATTTTATTAGAACGGTCAATTTTCACTTCTTTCCGTTCAGACCTATCGCAAATAATTGGTGTAATTTCATCGATACCAATTTCTGTAGCCTTCTCTAAAAACCACTCGAATCTATCAATGTTCTTAGTTGGAGCTA
>DASSWV010000233.1:0-11672 GCA_035704545.1 Pelobium sp. | reverse complement strand
TCTTCGGATTATATCTTCCGGCAAATTCAAACTGATTCAACATCCACTTACGCCGACTTTCGATTCCGGTTTCAATTTCATGAAGTATCTTTTTATTAGTAAACTTCTTAAAATCGCGTAGAATGTCTGATAAGCTATATTTGCTCTCTTCTTTTACACCTGCTACTAAATGAATATGATTACTCATTAAGCACCATGCATATATCTCCAAACCCTTAGCTTTCTGGCAATGTTTTATGGAATCAATAAGTATTTGTTTGTAAACAGGACGTGTAAAAACCTCTACCCAGTCAACAACGGTTAAAGTTAGAAAATAAATATACCCTTTATTAATCTTGTTTTTTATACCCATTTTGGTAGTTAACTCCTTGGAATATAATAGTGCCTTAATTTAGATTTTAAATCTAATATTATAAGGTCGGGATTACAAACCCCGACTAGCATTTGTGCTTTAATTTTGACTATAAGTCTAATACACCCTCATCGGGATTTGCAATCCCGATACGGTAATAAAGGATTTCTAATCCGGTTTAAACAAAAAATTACTTTCTTTCTCCCAAACTGTAAAGGAGATTAAAAATCTAATATTATAAGAGATCGGGATTACAAATCCCGACCAGCGTGTGTTATAAATCTAATATTATAAGGGGCCAGCGGGTTAGTTTTGCACTCAAATAACATCGGCCTGTCACTTCAATGTTTTCTTTTAGAATATATTATCCAAAGAAACATTTTAACAATATATTTGTTGTACTAATTATTATTAAAACAATGGAAAAATATGGAGCTTATTCCTTATTGTTAGATAGAACTTCGAAAAGAGTTAAACAGTATGCCCAAAAGCGATTTAAGGAAGAGAACTTTGATATTACGGTTGACCAATGGTTGGTTTTAAAGAACCTTAACGACCAGAACGACCAAAATCAGAGTCAGCTTGCTGAGCTAACCGGTAAAGACCATCCCACGTTGACTCGCATTTTAGATTTGATGTGCAAAAAAAACTTGGTAGAACGGAAAGCATCACCAGAAGATAGGCGCAGTTTTATCATCCATTTAACAGAGTTAGGCAAGCAGAAGCAAGAAGAGTGGGTGCCCAAAGTTGATAAAATAAGGGCAAAAGCTTGGGAAAGCTTAACTGAAAAAGATTATCAAGACTTAAAAAGAATTTTAAACACTATTTATGAATCATTATCATGACAAATAACACCATACACACAGATTTATGCATTATTGGCGCAGGTCCGGTAGGCTTATTTGCGGTTTTTGAAGCAGGTTTGTTGAAAATGCGCTGCCATTTGGTAGATGTTTTACCGCAAGTAGGCGGACAGCTTTCAGAAATTTACCCTAAAAAACCGATTTATGATATTCCCGGGTTTCCGGAGATTAAAGCACAGGAATTGGTGGATAATTTAATGGAGCAGATTAAGCCATTTGATCCGGGATTCACTTTAGGTGAGCGGGTGGAGCAGTTGGAAAGAACGGCCGACGGAGGTTTCAGTGTTAAAACCAACGACGGTACAGCGGTACATTGCAAAGCGGTGGTTATTGCCGGTGGCTTAGGCTGTTTTGAGCCCCGTAAGCCGGAAATTGAAAATCTTTTAGCTTTTGAAGGAAAGGGAGTGAGTTACATGGTTAAAGATCCGGAGGTTTACCGCGATAAAAAAATAGTGCTAGCGGGTGGAGGAGATTCTGCTTTAGATTGGACTATCTTTTTAGCAAATATTGCAAAGGAGGTAACCTTGGTACATAGAGGAGATACTTTTAGAGGTGCGCCAGATAGCGCTGAAAAAGTGTTCAAATTGGCTGAAATGGGTAAAATTAATTTGATTTTATCCTCTCACTTGATGAAAGTAAATGGAAATGGCGTTCTAAAGACAGTTCATTTGCTCAATAAGGCCAAAGAAGAACTTTCGCTTGAAACTGATTATTTAATTCCGTTGTTTGGTTTGAGCCCAAAGTTAGGCCCAATTGCGGACTGGAACTTGAATATTGATAAATCTGCGATAAGCGTTAACACCACAGATTACTCCACCAACATTGAAGGGATTTATGCGATTGGTGATATCAATACTTATCCCGGCAAGCTTAAATTGATTTTAAGTGGTTTCCACGAGGGAGCTTTAATGGCGCAAAGTGCTTTTAAATACGTTTTCCCCAACCAAAAATTAAGTTTTAAATACACCACAGTTTATGGTGTTAACAGTTTTTAGCAATGATCAGGTTTACAGTAATCGACAGAAATGGGGAAAGCAAAGAAGTTGAAGTCCCCGAAGAGATTAACCTTAATTTGATGGAAGTTTTAAAAGCTTCTGAATACGATATTTTAGCAACCTGTGGCGGAATGGCTTTATGTGCAACTTGCAGGGTTGATGTAGAGTCGGGATTGGAGCAATTGGCTGAACCTCAAGATCAAGAGTTGGATATGTTAGATACTTTGCCAGATGCGCAGACGGAAAGTAGGTTGGCATGTCAATTGAGAGTTAATGAGCAATTAGAAGGAATTGTGATCAGGATAAAAGGCGAGTTGGCTTAAACCAGGTGGTTAGTTTGTTAGATGGTTAGGTGTTAGTCAATAATCAACGACATAGTTTTTAACTTTTACTTTCGACTTTAACCTTACTACAATCCCATAGATTATTTAAAAAGATAAAATGAAAGATAAAGGAACAGTTTTTCCGAAAGTGATCATCATAGGGGGAGGGTTTGGTGGCATTCAGCTAGCTAAGAAACTCAACAAAAAGGAAGTTGATGTTTTGATGCTAGACAGGCATAACTATCATACTTTCCAGCCATTACTTTATCAAGTGGCAACTGGTGGTTTAGAGCCGGATTCTATCGCATTCCCTTTAAGAAAGGTATTCAAAAATCAGAAGAATTTTAATTTTAGGGTGGCGGATGTTTTAGAAATTGTGCCTTCAGAAAATAAGGTAATTACCGATATTGGAGATTATAGCTATGATTATTTAGTGCTTGCAACTGGTTCTGAAACTAATTTTTTTGGACAAGATGAAATTGAGCATTTTTCGATGCCGATGAAAACTGTGCCGGAAGCATTAAACTTAAGATCCTTAATTCTGCAAAATTTAGAGGAAGCGCTTATTGAAAAGGATGCGGTGAGAAAAGAAGCTTTGATGACCTTTGTGGTTGTTGGAGGAGGACCAACCGGAGTAGAAACAGCCGGTGCCCTAGCTGAGTTACGAAACCATGTTTTGATAAGCGATTATCCTGAGTTGGATATCAAGAGCCTGAAAATATATTTGCTTGAAGGAGGATTACGGGTATTGGAGCCTTTTTCTGAGGAAGCTTCAGCGAAAGCGAAAGAGTTTTTAGAGGGTATGGGTGTAATTGTAATGGAGAAAACCCGGGTTAAAAGTTACAACGGGGATGTAGTTACTTATGATGATGACAAAACGATCACCGCTAAAGGAGTGATCTGGAGTGCTGGTGTTAGAGGTGCTGTGATTCCGGGTTTAGATAAAGCAGAAATAGTTAGAGGCGGACGTATCAAAACTACCAACTATAACCAAATAATCGGCTACGATAACATTTTTGCCATTGGTGATTTGGCGTATATGGAAACTAGAGATTTTCCTTATGGACATCCGGGAGTGGCTCAGGTCGCTATTCAACAAGGGCAACAATTGGGAGAAAATCTGGTGAAAATTATTAATAACGAAAAACCTGATGATTTTGATTACAACGATAAAGGCTCAATGGCTACGGTTGGTAGAAATAAGGCTGTTGTAGATTTAAAGTATTGGAAATTTCAAGGATTTTTTGCTTGGTTAACTTGGATGTTTGTCCACTTGCTGTTCTTGGTTGGCTTTAGAAATAAAGCGGTTACTTTGATGAACTGGATTGTGAACTACTTTAGTTACGATAGAGGTACGCGGGTAATCATCAGAAAATTCAACAGAGAGTTAATGAAAGAGGAGATGATTGCAAAATAAAACCGAAGCACTTTAAAATAACAAAAGACCCTTCCATTAATCTGAAAGGGTCTTTCTTGTTTGTGATTTTTTAAATATTATGGTGCAGGAGCAACCGGCGCTGCAGGAGCAGCTGGTGCTTCATTTTTCTGAATTACATCAACCAATTCTAAATCGAAAATTAGTGGAGTAAACGGACCAATCATACCACCTGGCATACCTTGTTCACCGTAACCTAATTTAGATGGAATAATAACTGTCGCTTTTTCGCCTTTTTTCATTTGCATTACAGCTTCATCAAATCCAGGAATTACATTTCCTTTTCCGATGATTAAGCTTAATGGTTGGTAAGGAGCTCTCGCTGGATTAAAAATGTTTGCTTTTTTGGCATCTGCTTCCACGCTTGTGTCAAATACTTTTCCTGATAATAACTTACCGGTATAGTTAACCACAACGCTATCGCCAACTACAGGCTGTACGCCAGTACCTTCCTTATTTGTAATTACATATAAACCAGATGGAAGTTTTTTTGCTTTAACTTTGTTTTTATCAACGTATGCTTTGATGTTTTTTTCTTCGTTGTTTTTTGCTCTATCGCCTTCAGCTTTAAAATAAGCTTCAACTTTTGCTTGGAAACCTTGCTCATCTGCAGTGTCTTTGTGAATTACTTCTTCAATTTTCACTGTGTAGATTACGTATTTCCCTTTTAAAGTAGCTGGTTTAGGCTGTCCTTTAGCTTCTGCCGAATCTAAATCGATTTTAAAAGTAGCGCTATCTCCTTTGCTTAATAGTTTGATGGCGTAGAATAAGTCACCTTCGTATGCAGGTTTAGATACAAAAGTTTGAGACGGTCTGTCTAACTCGTAGGAGTTATAAAGCACCGAGTCTCCATCTGTTTTTGCGATAATATTTAAGCTGATAAAATCGCCATCGGCAATTGAATCTCCTTTAACATCGTTATGGATATTGTAAAGTAAGCCGGCCGGTCCTTTTTTGAAACCTCCGTTACAAGCAGCAAAACCTAATGCTGCAACTGATAAGATTAATAATCCTTTTTTCATTCTATCTATTGTTTTTTAATTGCGTTGTTATTAGTCCATAGTCCGCGGTCGATAGTCCATAGTCTGGGCGGATATAAACAGTTATTTATTGGTTTTTTAGTTCATGCTTTAGTCCACGGACTGCCGACCGTCGACAATGGACTATTAACCATCTACTGCAAAAGCTGGTTTTTATACTCAGGTAATATCGTTTTAAATTGTTGAACCACATTTTCAAACGAATCATCAGATTGTCCGCCGGCTGCGTTTCTGTGTCCACCACCGTTGAAGTATTTCTTACATATTTCGTTTGCCGGAAAAGTGCCAACAGAGCGCAAAGATAGTTTTATTTTATCTTTCCGTTCCACAATAAAAGCAGCCAATTTTATCCCACTTATTGAAAGCGCATAGTTGACTACTCCTTCTGTTTCGCCAGTTTTAATATCAAATTTTGCAATGTCGTTTTTATTGACTGTAATTAATGCGGTATTGAACTCTCTTAAAACTTCTAACTTGTTGCTCAGGCAATAGCCCAAAAACTTTAAACGTCCTTCTGTAGCGTTATCATAAACCTGTTGATGTATTCTCCAATTTTCGGCACCAGCTTCAATTAAATCGGCAACAATACGGTGAAGATTTGCGGTAACATTTGGGAAACGGAACGATCCAGAATCTGTCATAATACCGGTGTACAAACAAGTTGCTACATCCTTATTGATTAACTTTTGATCATCTAAAAGATTAACAATAAAATCGTAAATCAGTTCTGCAGTAGCGCATGCATTAATATTCCAATGTCTGAAATCATCAAAACCCTCCGGCTCTAAATGATGGTCGATCATTACTTTTATTCCTTTGGCATTGCGTACTTCCTCGCCCAGTTCATTAATCCGGGTAAGCGTATTAAAATCTAAACAGAAAATAATATCTGCTTCTGCAACTAAAATTTTACTTTCGGCTTCTTTTTCTGTGTAAATAACTACATCGGGATTGTTAGGTAGCCACTGTAAAAAATAAGGATAATCTGTTGGAGAAACTACTTTTACGTAATGTCCTTTTTGGATCAGATAGTTGTAAAGACCTAAAGAAGAGCCCATTGCATCGCCATCAGGCTTGTGATGCGTAGTGATTACAATTTTGCAGGGCTGTGCTAGTGTATCTTTTAAAGTGCTTAACTCAATCATTAATTTCTATAAGTCGACGAAGTTAAACAAATCATCTGAAAATAAAATGAATACTTTTTCTTACAATTTTAAAAAGCTATTTTTGCCACAATTTTAAAAATAGAACCATGACAACTAATAGAACTTTTACAATGATAAAGCCTGATGCTGTAGCAAACGGACACATTGGAGCAATTTTAAATGATATTATTAATGCTGGCTTCAAAATTATAGCCATGAAATACACTCAATTGACTCCTGAGAAAGCCGGAGAATTTTACGCAGTGCACAAGGAACGTGGTTTCTACAAAGAGTTAGTGAGCTTTATGTCTTCTGGCCCCATTGTAGCGGCTATTTTAGAAAAAGACAATGCAATTGAAGATTTTAGGAAATTAATTGGCGCTACCAATCCTGCTGAGGCTGCTGAAGGAACTATCCGTCAGAAATACGCGAAATCAATTGATGCAAATGCGGTTCACGGATCAGATTCTGACGAGAACGCTAAAATTGAAGGTGATTTCTACTTCTCGGAAGAAGAGCGTTTCTAAACGATAAATGCTAGGTTTAAATAAAACGAGGCTGTGTACGCATAGTCTCGTTTTTTTATTTAATCCGTTTTTGTTGATGTCATCCACCTACTTCCCATCGTTTTCCAACACTTTATTTACTTTTAACCTTATCAGGTTATCTACAATCACATCCAAAACTTCATATTTCTGACTAATCATTCTATCTGCTAATGACATTAACTTCTGAATATTTCTGGCGTCTGCAGCATCTAACCTTTCTTGCACACTTTGGAGGTTTTGAGGTTCAATCCTCACATAATGATCCGGAATCCCTAAAAAGCTAAAAATCTGCTTCATGTAAAAGTGGCTAGTTTCTGTGGCGGCACCCATCATCATATCTAACAAAGCGGGAACTACAAATAGCGCTTTGGTGTCACTCAGTTCGTCGCTATCGTAAGATTGTTTAGATACGCCTGTACCCAAAGAAAGAATATGAATATCGTTAGGAGCAAACTGTTGTTCGGGTTCTCGTTTAATTTCTACAAAAGCACTTAAAGAGGGGTTTGTGGCAAATATTCCCCCGTCTAACAGCGGATACCTCACACCAGATAAAGATTTTATTTCGGCAACACTAAAGTAAGTAGGAGCGGCGGATGTAGCTCTACAAACATCTCGCACATAAAAATCTCTTTGTGCGCCACGGCTTTTAGCGGTTTTTTGTCTAAAGATATGCGCCTTTCTTAATTCAATGTTATAAGCTGTGATAATGCAGGGCTTAATAAGCTCACTTAATTTTACATCTTCAAAATACTTCAACAAAATTTTTTCTAAAAACTCAGCGTCGTACCTTTCTGTTACCCAGCCTATATCCGCAAAAACCTTTTTGAAGCCTTTGCTTTCAAATATTTTTGTGCCGTTTGTGATGTAAAGATCCAGCGCTTCTTTTGCGGAAAATCTTGGTTTCTTGGGATCTTCTTTTGAGGGGCAAAGTAGTAAACAAGTTAAAATTCCGCCGGTGCTAGTTCCGGCAAAGAAATCAAAGTAATCGGCGATATGAGCATCTGGGTCTCCAGTCCTTTGTTTCAAGCGTTCCTCAAGCTCTACTAAAACCATTCCGGGGATAATTCCTTTTATTCCACCACCGTCAATAGATAAAATTGTTTTCATTAAATTAAATGTAGCAATAAAAAGAAAGTATCAAACTAGTTTCTGAAATTTTGAGTAACCATAAGCCCATAAATTCCTCCATCCATAATTCCAATACCCAACCGACCAAATTTTGGATTTAAAATATTTTCTCGGTGACCGGGCGAGTTCATTAATCCTATGTGTGCAATTTCTACTGTTTGTGCCAATGCTAAATTCTCTCCGGCAGTTAAGTATTGAATGTTGTGCGACTTGATTCTGTCAAACGGAGTGGTGTTTTCTAAGCTGATATGAGAGAAGTATCCTTTTTGAAACATATCCAGTGAATGCTTTCTGGCTACGGTTCTTAATGCGGTATCCCGAGCAAGTAAAGGCAGATTAAATTTTCTTCTCTCCTGGTTTACCAGCACCAATAAATGATTTTCCATCTTTTCGTTTACCGTTGGATTTTTCACCTTAAAATGTAAATAAACGGTTTCATCAGACTTTGGTTCAATGGTTAATTTGCTGATGCTTTTTTTTACCTGTTCGCTGATATCAGATGCAATTTTAGTGTCTAGCATCTCTATTTTTTTTGTTAAGGTGTTAGCGATATAGCTCTGCCTAGTCTCTTCTGTTAATCCTTTCCATAAATTGATAAACAAAAACAGCATGGAAATTATAGAGGCGTAAAAAAAACCTCTAATAAATCCGGGTATTAACCCTGTGAGCTTATTTAATTGGTTTTGATGCAAGCTTGAGGGCAAGTGTTTGAGCAAAAAATAGACGATAATGCCAATTATAAAACGGCAGATCAAAAGCGTAATCAAAAAAGCGAAAGGCAAAAGCCAGCGCTCTTGTAACTGTAAGTGCTTTGATAATAAATCTGCAGTGTTTTGGTAAAAATAAAAAGCCGCCAAAATACTGGCAGCTAATGCAAAAAGTTCTAAAAAGCCTAAGATAAATCCGCGACGGTAGCCTTGGTAAACCCCTAGGATAATAATGATAAGTAATATTAAATCAACGTAGTTAAACATATTTTTGCTATTACAACAAGTAATCCAAAAACATATTGAAGCTGCGGTTATTTTTAATCAATATAACTTTCTAGTATTTTAAAACCTTTGGTAGTTTGCAAAACAACTTGAGTTGTAGTGGCAGGGATCAACACACAATCGCCCATTTGTATAGGTAATTCTTCAATGCCGTATTTTAAAATATAAGAGCCTTCTACACAAACATGGATTACAAAGCTGTCTCTAATGCTGTAATCTCTTGTAGTATCTTTATTATATTCTAAAATGTTTGTGGTAAAGTAAGGGCAATCAACTAAGCCTATCGGTTGGTTAAGAGTTGCGTTATATTTGGTTTTGTAATCTTTATGATAGGTATAATCAATGGCGTCCAAAGCTTCCTCAACATGAAGCTCTCTGGTATTGCCTTGATCATCTTTTCTGTCAAAATCGTAAATCCGATAGGTGATATCAGATGTTTGTTGAATTTCGGCAATTAACAACCCTTTACCAATAGTGTGCACTCTGCCTGCAGGCAAAAAGAAAACATCTCCGGCATTTACTTCTTCTTTATTTAAAATATCTGTAAGCTCGCCAGCGTTAAACTTTTTTAGATAAAGTTCTTTGTCCACTTCTTGGTTAAAACCAGAGATTAAAGACGAACCTTCATCAGCTTGTAGCACATACCACATTTCGGTTTTCCCTTTAGAGTTGTGGCGTTTTTGTGCTAATTCATCATCTGGGTGTACTTGGATTGATAAATCTTCATTCGCATCAATAAATTTTACCAACATAGGAAACTCATTACCGAATCTTTCGTAGTTTTTTTTACCGATGAGTTCGCCTTTTTCAGCAGTTAATAAATCAGCAAGTGAAGTGCCTGTTAGTGGGCCGTTGGCAATAATAGAAACATCTGATTTTACACCAGAGATTTCCCAGGTTTCGCCACAGTTTGGTAGTGGAGCAAAATCTTTTCCTAGATAGGTTTTGATTTTTTCTCCGCCCCAGATTTTATCTTTAAATATAGTCTTGAATTTTAAGGGATAAAGCATAGCTGTAAAAAGTTGAAAGTAAAAAGTTAAAAGTAGAAAATGAAATTTAAAAAGCGTTGTCGTCTCCTTTTAAGGTAACTAAAACAGTTTGAATAATAATTTTTAAATCGAGCCAGATGCTCCAGTTTTCTATATACCAAACATCGTACTCAATTCTGTTAATTAATTGTTGTTCGGTTTTAATCTCGCCTCTAAAACCGTTTACTTGGGCGTGGCCAGTAACTCCAGGTTTTTGGTAATGGCGAATCATGTATTTCATTATAATTGCCGAATATTCATCGGTATGTTTTAACATATGCGGACGTGGCCCCACTACAGACATATCGCCTTTTAAAACATTAAAAAACTGCGGAAGTTCATCAATGCTCGATTTTCTTAAAAACCTGCCCAGTTTAGTGATTCTGTTATCACCACGGGTAACCTGTTTACTGTTGGCTTCGTCGTTAAGCTTCAGGCTTCTAAATTTGATACATTTAAAAGGAATATTGTTTTTCCCGGACCGTTCCTGAAGAAAGAATACAGGACCTTTGGAATCAAGCTTAATCAATATAGCGATGATTGGAATTAACCAGCTTAAAAGAAATATGGCAACTAAACTACTAAAAACTACATCGAAAACTCGCTTTTTAACCTGTACTGCAAAATCTTCTAAAGGCTCTGATCGGAGCGATAGCACAGGTACATTGTTTACGTAGTCAAAATGAACCTCATTATCAACAAAATAGCGCAGGTTTGGGACAAACCTAAAACGCATACAAAGGTTTTCGGCCGCTTGTGCAATTCGGTATATATCTGGATAAACTTCTGGGGAAAGTGTGCAATAAATCTCGGTAACTTGATTGTTTAAGGAGAACTTCATGCAATCATCCAACTTTCCTAGGTGCGGAAAAAACTCGTCGTTTTCTGGCCTTACTTTTTCTGAGAAAGCTCCTAAAATATTTAAGGTTTTGTTAGCGGTTTTTAGTTTAGCTGCTAAACCTTTTGCAAAAACATCATTACCTATAATAACCACCTTATTTAGCATTGATTTTTTACGACCGATATACTTGGATATTTCTAAAAATAAAACTCTGCTCAAAACCAGATAGCCTGCAAAAGCAACAAAGCTGATGACCAAGTAATTTAAGTTGAAGTTGAACCTGGAAAACGCTAGATAAACTAAAAGCAACAACACGTAAATCACAAAAGCTCGGCTGGTTCTTCTGGCAAATTTTTTAAAGTTTAGGATTTTATCGTTAAGATAAACTTCTGTTAGATAGGAGCTTATTAGCCAGAAAGCGTTGCTTAATATAAAATACTCTACATGATTGATATTGGCCGAATTGGTTTGGAAATCAAAATTGATGAGCATTACCAAATGCAACAAACAAAGAAAACCTAAATCGGTAAAGGCGAAAAATATCCTAAAAAAATTATCAAATCTACTATTCATATTACCGAACGAGCGCTATTGTTTTTTAATTTTTTGATGATTAAATGATAAAGAAAAGAAATCATAAAAAACCTGTTTTTTCACATTGTTTCGGGTCTTTTTAAACTGATTCCCCAACTCATTCCAATCAAAGTTAACTTAAATTTTATTAGGTCTTTTATGCATTCACCTTCTTTTGATCAAAAGCATGAATGTAGTTATAAGTACTTTCTATATTGGCTTTTGAAGAAGCACCAAATAAAATTGATTCGATATTTGGCAAGTCACACACATACTCAATTGCATCTTTTGGATGAATGGCTCCTCCTGCTAATACTTGCATTGCTATTGCTCGCAACTTTCTGGTTTTCAAAACATCTTCGTACACATCTGTACCACCCGACATTCTGAAACCTGCCTTATTAATGGA
>DASSWV010000225.1:0-10405 GCA_035704545.1 Pelobium sp. | reverse complement strand
GTCAAATAACAGTCAGATTGATATTGCATACAAACGACAAGGTGAACTTAAAACCACCACAGTTACAAGAGAAGAAATTGAAATTGATGCCGTACCGTATTTCAATATGATTGATGCTCAAACAGGATATATTGTCTTGTCTAAGTTCAATAACAAAGCCTCTAAACAAACTAAAAATGCACTAGAGACCTTAAAATCTAAAGGGGCAAACAAGATCATTTTGGACTTGAGAAACAATCCAGGAGGGTTATTGACCGAAGCCATCGATGTGTGCAATCTATTTGTACCAAAAAATCAGCTCATTGTAAGTACAAAATCCAAAGTCAAAAAATTCAACAAAGAATACCATACTAGAAAAAACCCGGTGGATACAGAAATTCCTTTGGTCGTTTTAATCAATGGAAGAAGTGCCTCTGCTAGTGAAATTGTTAGCGGTGCTTTACAGGATTTGGATCGCGCTGTCATTGTTGGTGGTAAAAGTTTTGGAAAGGGATTGGTACAAAGGCCCATAAAACTAAATTATGGAACTCAATTGAAAGTGACCATTTCAAGATATTACACCCCTAGCGGACGTTGCATACAATCTACCGACTACTGGAATAGAGATGAAAAGGGTAATGCTGTGGTTAAAAAAGATTTTAATGAATTCTATACTCGTAGCGGACGTAAAGTTTATGATGGAGGTGGGGTTACTCCTGATATTGCACTAGATCATTTAAAGGACAATAGTTTAACCACTGCATTAATTGAGAATCAAGTTATTTTTGACTTTGCCACCAACTATTATTACGAGCATCCCATTGCCAAGATTGCTGATTTTAATTTTACTGCAACAGCTTATGATCAATTTAAATCCTTCGTTAAGACTCATGGTTTTTCCTATGAAACCAAAACGGAAAAAGCACTAAAAGATATCATGCAAAACGCAGAAATTGATGAATTTGGACCTGAGATAAAAGCCGATTATAAAACCTTACTTGCGGATATTGAAAACATTAAATTGAGTTCTTTGGACCAATATAAAAAGAGCATTCAAAAGAATATTGAAGATGAACTCATCGTTAGGTATTTTTATAGAGATGGGCTTTATGATTATTATCTTAAAAACGACCAGGCCATTACTCAAGCCACAGCAGTGTTAAAAGATGCGACAAAATACCAGCAAATTTTGAAGTAAATATCAGCTATAATTCACTAGAAATTTGTGTTACAAATTTTAAATACAGTCTTCGAATTATAAATTCAACTCGTTTTCTATTGTTGATTTTATGGATGCCTTTGTTATGGTCAGAAACATAGTAACAAAACAGGTGGTAATTTGCCTTAGGAACCTCTAATTCTTCGAGCATAAACTTTTGGTAATTGTTATGTAGGAATACCACAATCCTATTACTCGTTTCTGCCTTAAGCTCTTTCTTCAATCGTTTGGTACGACCACTAATCATATTAATTATTGGATCAAAGGCTATCTTTATTTTTGCCTCTTCAATCGGATTTTCCATTAGGGTGTCCTTATAATATAATTTTGTGGCTGCTTTTAAACGAGCCTCTGCGGGTGTATATGCTTTTGGATTATTAGAAGTAAATCTTCCATAAGACAACTCCGTATGGGTTAATACAACTTCATCTAAAACAATAACACCATCTTTAAAGTACACTTCTAAATAACCCTGTTCAATATCCTCCCGGCTAACGGTGGCGTAAAAATTATTAAATTCAGCGGAGGCTATAAATAATTTATCTCCTTGCTCGGCTTTGATTACATGATAGCCCTTTACGAATTCGCCTTCTATTTTACTATTGAGATTTGCAATCCCAAATTTTTCTACAGGTTTATCGTCTTTATATACAAAAAGTTTTAAATCAATTTCCTGGGCTAATGTAGAGCTACAGCATGCCAAAAAACATCCAGACTGTAAGACAATTTTACGAAGTCCTATCATTGTGGTTGGAATTAGTTATACCCAAAGTAAACCAACCGAGTAAACATCAGATATCATTTAACGTTTCTTTACGTACATTTTGGGAAATATTTTACATTAATACCCATACTCTTTAAGAAGTTTTTAATAGAAACCAGGGTTATATCCCTAAAAAATAGAATTGGATTTAAAGGTGAACATCTTAAAAATAATCCAAGTTACATTGCCACAATATCAAATCAGCATTAGAGGAAAATAGTCAATGCTTAAAATAAACCTAACTATCAGCGACGAAACAGTCAATAAAACAATATTAATAGGTGAATCCCATAAAGAGATAGTGTTTCTTTTCAATGATGAATTTTGGGAAGATCATTTAGGGTGAGGCATTGTCAAAGTCAGGTCAGGAAATGCGATAAAATACCTAGGAAATTTAAAGAAAATATCAGCTATAATTCACTAGAAGTTTGTTCTACAAATTTTAAATACAGCCTTCGAATTATAAATTCAACTCGTTTTCTATTGTTGATCTTGTGGATGCCTTTGTTATGGTCAGAAACATAGTAACAAAACAGGTGGTAATTTGCCTCAGGAACCTCCAATTCTTCGAGCATAAACTTTTGGTAATTGTTATGTAGGAATACCACAATCCTACTACTCGTTTCTGCCTTAAGTTCTTTCTTCAATCGTTTGGTACGACCACTAATCATATTAATTATTGGATCTAAGCCTAAGCTCAGACCACTTGATTTATAATACATTTTAGTCGCTGCTTTTAAACGAGCCTCCGCAGGGGTATATGCTTTTGGTTCGTAGTCAGTGAATTTTCCATGGGATAACTTTCTGTGGGTTAATACAACTTCATCTAGAACAATAACACCATCTTTAAAGTGTACCTGTATATAGCCATGTTCAATATCTTCCTGGCTTACAGTGGCGTAAAAATTATTAAATTCAGCAGAGGCTATAAATAATTGATCTCCTTGCTCGGCTTTGATTACATGATAGCCATTTAGAAATTCGCCTTCTATTTTACTATTGAGATTTGCAATCCCAAATTTTTCTACTGGTTTATCGTCCTTAAATACAAAAAGCTTCAAATCAATTTCCTGGGCTAATGTAGAGCTGCAGCATGCCAAAAAATATCCAGTCTGCAAGACAATTTTACGAAGTCCTATCATTGTGGTTGGAATTAGTTATACCCAAAGTAAACCAACCGAGTAAACATCAGATATCTTTTAACGTTTCTTTACGTACATTTTGGGAAATATTTTACAATAATACCCGTATTCTTTAAGAAGTTTTTAATAGAAACCAGGGTTATATCTCTAAAAAATAGAATTGGATTTAAAGGTAAACATCTTAAAAATAATCCAGGTTACATTGCCATAATATCAATTCAACAATAGAGGAAAATAATCAATTTAGTAGTTTATAAAATTTTCTTTATAAAAATTTTAACTTGTTGATAATTTGATAATTAACAAATATTCATTACATTATAAGCATGATAAAAACAGAAAAAATAAACCACACAGATTTTCTTAATAGAACCGTTCAGTACCTACAGAATCGGGGATTTGATAATATTAAGGCCGATTTAGAAGGCTATGACGTACCCAAATCCTTTTCAAAAAAAGGAAGTGATGTTGTCATTACCCCAGATATTGTGGCAGACAAAAATGGAATTAAACATTTTTTTGAAATCAGTTTAAAATCTGAAAAACCGAGTCTACTAAAATCTAAATGGTTGTTTTTAGATGTGTTAAGTAAGATGAAATCCTATCGTTTTAAAATAATTACGACCAAAGGACATTATAAATTTACCAATTCCATGTTAGATGATTTGAATATGGATAAGAAGATGATCAAAATCAATCCTTAAGCATTTTGATGTGCGGAATTCCATCTTCTAGGTACCCTTCCCCAATTTGCTTAAATCCATGTTTGTTGTAAAATTGCTTGAGATGTTGCTGTGCAGACAGTAGGATTTGTTGTGGTTTAAAATAGCTATAGATGGACGCTATCGAGGCTTCAATAATTTTATGACCCAACGCCATATGTCGATAGGAGTCTTTTACAAGAACCCTTCCTATACTAGCCTGTTTAAAATACTCATTGGCATTAAAAACGCGGGTGTATGCCGCCAAAATATTTCCTTTTTTGCCCAAGATATGTAATGCCTTTTGGTCTTTAAAATCCAGATCTTGATACACGCACTGCTGCTCAACAACAAAAATTTCAGATCGCAGGGCTAAGATTTCATATAATTCTTGCTTGCTCAGCTGCTCAAAGGTCTTGACTTGAATAGTAAAATTTGCAGTATCCATTGGAAAAATAAAAAAGAGGCCGTTACACCAATTATAAAATTAGCACTTAACAACAATTAATCAAGAAGTGGTGCTAAAATATTTCTAAGCTTTAAGTGCATCAAGTTATTTGAAAAAACGATCTAACATTTAAGTGGAATCTTATCTATACGATTGGCATGACGACCCCCTAAAAACTCCGTATCTAGATATGTTCTTACCATTTCAATCACCTGTGGTATGGAAGTAAAACGAGCTGGTAAGCATAATATATTAGCATTGTTATGCTCTCTTATTAATTCTACGATTTCCTTATTCCAGCACAATCCCGCACGAACATTTTGGTATTTGTTAGCCGTCATTGCAACTCCATTACCTGTGCCACAAATTAAGATACCAAGATCAACTTGTTTATCGTTCACTCTTGAAGCTACTGGGTGAACAAAATCTGGATAATCTACACTATCTAGACTATCTGTTCCAAAATTTAAAACTTCTATTGCTCTTGATTCAAGAAATTCTACAACAGCCACTTTATACTCGGTACCGGCGTGGTCATTTCCAATTGCTATTTTCATAATATATTAATGTAATTGATCTGATACAAAGTTAACAAATACTATGTTTTCAACTTTATGAACACCCATGTTAATTTAATTTTACAATTCCTTAACAATCAACTCTTTAATATAAGTGCCAAATTGTTGATATGTATTTACTTAAAAGTACTAAGTTTATTTGGTAAAGTCATTTAAAAAATCAGGTTGTAAATTTATTTGAATAATGCAAGGGTATTCTTTGCTTTTTAGTTGACATTTCATCAACCATTTTTAGGTAGTTATCAACATCAAAATAGATAATTACTTATTAAAAAAACAGTGTTAATTACGTTGTTGACAACTGTTGAAAAATAAACATCTTTCATTCAAATTCAAGCTCTTATAATTCAATTCAATTGTTAATAGCTGTGTATAAGTTCGCATAAGTGATATATCCTAGTAAAGATTCAAAAAGTTATAGTAGAAATTAACACACCATCATAACCATCATTTTTATTTTTAAATTTTAAAAGAAAAAGATATATATGTTTATAATAGTTAATAAGTTTAAAACTTTGGTTGATTTTTAAAACTGATGCTTTGTACAACGAATTACAGGATACGGTGTGTTACACAATCTTTAAGTGATTATTCGTATCCTCCAGATGTTCTATAATCTTTTTGACCTGTTCCACGTATTCGCAGTGGACATAAAGTTTTATTCCGCCTAGTGCATTGGAATAAAAAGGGGAGATACCAACCATGGTTTCATTCTCGAGATAGAAGGGGATATCCTGATCATCCAGTACATGTTTGAGCACATAACATTCATGTGGATATGTGAAGGTGGCAACTAACGTGAAATTTTTCATCTTTTCTATTTTGTATGCCTACTAGTTAAAAGTAGTGATTTTTTCCTTTAAAATTGCGTTAACATTTCTAGGCAAATCCATATTTGTAGTTTTAGTTTCTTACATTTAACGTATCGTTTAAACTATTGCTTGCCTCTATCATCGTTTTATCATCATACTGCAGGTGTATTTTATCCGTATTTTTAACGTACTGATACTATACATAATTAATTTTTAAATATCTTATTATCAATCTATTACATATTTAATCTAACTCCCTAAATTGGTTGTATTATTCCACGGTTTTGGGGATTTCAAATGTTCTACAAAAAATGAATTCGGTATAAATGAATTATTTGTACTTTAAAGAATCAAAAATATTATATGTCTAAAAGAGAAAAAAATGCTCATAAACAATTTAAAAATGAGCTTACAAAAGGAATATTTACGGTCTTAGAAGCTGACCGTGATAAAAGTTATAACTATAAACAAATTGCCTCCAAACTTAGTTTAACCGATACTAAAAGTCGTAATGAGCTTATCAAAAAACTTGGTAAACTGAAAAAAGAAAAAAGAATACTAGAGGTTGAACCTGGTAAGTATAAGGCTATAGTTAAGAAAAATTATTATCAGGGTAGATTAGATTTAACCTCCTCAGGTAATGGTTATGTAATTATTGATGAAATGGATGATGATGTTTACATTCCTTCACATTCTATTTCTAAATCATTCCATGGAGATATTGTTGAGGTTTATATATTTCCTCGTCGTAGACACGGTAAGAATCCAGAAGGTGAAGTTACCAAAATCTTAGAACGAAAGAAGACCAGCTTTGTTGGTCTATTTCACAAGGAGGATAAATTTGGATTTGTTAATCCTACCGATAGTAGGATACAAGTTGATTTTTATATTCCTCTAGAGAATTTCGGTGAAGCCAAAGATGGTGAGCTAGTAATTGTTGAATTCGTAGACTGGCCAAAGAAGGCGGATTCACCAATTGGTAAGGTGATCGAAGTTCTAGGTGTTCCAGGTGAACACGAAACAGAAATGCACGCCATTTTAGCCGAGTATGGATTGCCGTATGATTTTCCATTAGAGGTGAGTCATTACGCCAATCAATTGGATACTTCTATTACCAAAGAAGAAATAAAAAATAGGCGTGATATGAGGAAGACGCCGACTTTCACCATAGATCCTAAAGATGCCAAGGATTTTGATGATGCCTTATCTTTTGAAGTTTTAGAAGATGGAAATTTTGAAGTTGGGGTACACATAGCTGATGTTTCTTATTATATAGATACCAATTCTGTTTTAGAGCAAGAAGCTTATAGCAGGGCAACCTCTGTTTATCTAGTAGATAGGGTAGTACCTATGCTCCCAGAGATACTCTCCAACAATGCTTGTTCCCTACGACCCAATGAAGAAAAATATACCTTCTCGGCGGTTTTTAAAATGAATAAGGATGGTCAAATTCTCGATCAGTGGTTTGGAAGAACTGTAACTTATTCTGATGCTAGGTATTCCTATGAGGAGGCGCAAGCTATGATTGACACTCAATCCAATAAAGTTCCTCAAAATTGTTCTTTGACAGGTGAAGCCTATGAGGCACCAAGACATATTGCAGATGCTATTCTTCAATTAAATGAAATGGCAATCATTATGCGTAAGCGTCGTATGGATGCAGGGGCGATTTCATTTGATAAGGTAGAAGTAAAATTCGATTTGAATGATAGAAATGAACCTATCGGAGTTTATTTTAAAACCTCAAAAGAAGCTAATAAGTTAATAGAAGAATTTATGTTATTGGCCAACCGTAAAGTTGCCGAATATATAGGTAAGCAAAAGAAAACATTTGTCTATCGTATACATGACGATCCTGATGAGGAAAAATTAATGACTTTACAAGGCGTAATATCCAGGTTTGGGTATAAGCTAGACATGAAGAGTAAAAAGAGCATAACACAGTCCCTAAATAGCTTATTAGAGACTGTACAAGGTAAGAAGGAGCAGAATTTAGTGGATACATTGGCTATACGAACCATGAGTAAGGCTATTTATACCACCGAGAATATTGGTCATTATGGTTTAGGCTTTGATTACTATACCCATTTTACCTCTCCAATACGCCGTTATCCTGATGTGATGGTCCATCGCTTATTACAACATTATTTGGATGGTGGATCTTCAGTAGATGCAGAAAAGATTGAAGTCAAATGTAAGCATGCTACTGATATGGAAATATTGGCAAGTAATGCAGAAAGGGATTCGATTAAGTACATGCAAATTAAATACATGGAGGATCGTTTCGAGGATGAATTTTTGGGTGTTATTTCTGGAGTTACGGAATGGGGTATTTACGTTGAAATTATAGAAAACAAATGTGAAGGTATGGTAAGGGTAAATAGTTTAAGGGATGATTATTACGATTTTGATCCTAAAACCTTTTCCATGGTCGGTGAGAACACCGGCAATCGCTATCAATTAGGAGATGAAGTTTTTGTAAAAATGGTAAGTTCAGATCTTCAAAAACGTCATTTGGATTTTGTGATCACTGGGAAAAAACTAAAGAATTAACACGCTTTTGGGTTTTAGAATTCTTTGAAATTTAAATTCTGACTTACCTTTAATTTTTCAATTTAAAATATAAATAATGAAAAAGTATTTCGCAATAGTTATGTTTTTATGTGGTGCTACTTCATTGGTAGCCCAGGACAATTTAACAAAGGATCTCGGTGAGTTCCATGAAGTTAAAGTTTACGACGGACTTTCTGTTACTTTAATTAAAGCAAATAAGAATCAAGCTATAATTTCTGGTAAAAACGCCTCGGCCGTTGTACTAGTTAATAAAAATGGAAAGTTAAAGGTACGTATGAACATCAATGAAGTATTTAATGGTTATACCACTTATGTTACTTTGTATGCAAAAGGAATGATTGATGCCATTGATGCCAATGAAAATTCATTAATTACCAGTGAGGATACTTTTTCTCAAATTGATTTGGATTTACGTGCTCAGGAAAAAGCTGAAATCAAACTTCAACTTGATGTACAACGTTTGGAAGCAAAAGCGAGTTCTGGTGGAATTTTAAACCTTAAAGGAATAGCTTCAAATCAAGTTGTTGATGTCAACACTGGTGGCCAATTTAATGGTAAAGATGTGGAATCTTCTCAAACTAGAGCTATGGTTAAAGCTGGAGGTACAGCTGATATTTTAGCGAAAGATTATGCTGAGGCTAAGGTTAGAGTAGGAGGAACTATTAATGTATATGGTAATCCAAAGGTACTCGAAAAGCAAACCTTTATTGGTGGTACTATAAATGAGAAATAACAAATGTATTTCTTGATTAGTTTTGGATTCTGATGGTTTAAGCTTCTATACTTTTAGCTTACATTACCAGTAGAATCATTCGCAATGCGTACCTTTGCACTGGTTGTTCTGATGATGTTGAGATACCTTAAACTGTTTATTGATCTATAGTGAAATGATTCAAGATATTTTTACGGCTATACCGCTTGGAATCTTGTTAGCCTTTACCATTGGACCTGTTTTCTTTGTATTGCTACAGACAGGGGCTGTAAAGGGTTTTAGGGCTGCAATTGCTTTTGATTTAGGAGTGGTGTTAGGAGACTTCTTATTCATTCTGATTGCGTATTTCAGTACTAATAAAATATTACATAAAATTAAGGATGAGCCTTCTCTATTTATTTTAGGAGGTATCATCCTTATTGCATATGGATATGTTTCTTATCGAAAATGTAAAACAGACTTTAAACGCGATATTCGTAATGCGATTAACCAGGTTACGGTTAAGAAAAATTATTTTAGATTATTTATCAGTGGATTTCTGTTGAATTTTATTAATGTTGGGGTACTAGGTTTTTGGTTGGGAATCATCATAATATTTGGTCCAAAGTTGGAAATGGATGACCAACGTATTTTAATCTTCATGACCAGTATTCTTGCCACCTATTTGGTTGTAGATTGCTTTAAAATTTTATTAGCTAAACAGTTAAGAACCAAACTTACACCTCGTAGAATTTTTAAAATCAAACGTATTATTAGTTTGGTAATTATATTCTTTGGTTTTGTATTAATGCTTCAGGGCTTTTTCCCAAGTGAGAAAGAAAAAATAAAGAATGTAATAGAAAACATTCGGGAAAATAAACAACAGTAAATTGTACGTTGAAGTTGAAAAAACTGTGGGTCATACTGGACTCGAACCAGTGACTTCCACCCTGTCAAGGTGACACTCTAAACCAACTGAGTTAATGACCCAATTCAAGTAAAGTAAGTTCTTGTAAATTTACTTATACCTGAGTGCTGCAAATGTAACGATCTATTTTAATTTTTCAATCGTTGTTTATTTTATTTTTGCAATCGATATGTATACCCATAAAAAAAGACGCTTGATATAGCGTCTTTAAGAATGATATTGTAAGGTTACTTTTATTTTTTATAAGCATCGTTTAATGCCTTAAGAAGCGCATCGGTAATATCTTTACTATCCTCTCCATACATTACACTTCCAGCTTCGTTTTTTCCAAGGATAAAAGTATAACCGTTAGTTTTACCATAGTCAACTACAAAGCCTTTTACTTTTTTAAGAAGGGTATCAATTTCACCTTGGCTCTGCATGGCTAATTGCTGCTCTTCCATTTGAACTTGTTGTTGAATGGCTTGGCTCTTTTGCATCAGTGTTTGGTATTTCTCTTGAGCGACACTTTGAGAAAGTTTTTGTGCTTCCTGTTGAAATGCCTGTGCTTCACCTTGGAAAACTTGAGTG
>DASSWV010000207.1:0-2092 GCA_035704545.1 Pelobium sp. | reverse complement strand
TACTTTTAAACCTGCTTTTTCTGCGTTTCCACCAGGAACCACCTCGCCCACTTTTGAAATGATACGTGGCGAAACAAATTCATCAATACCGTAATCAGAAACAGTGTTTAAAATATTAGCCGGAATAGCAATCTCTTTTTCTTCGCCATTACGCAAAACGGTTAAAGTTGAGTTCCCTAAAAGCACTTCAGAACTTCTTAATTCATCAAAACGAACCAGTTTTTCACCGTTGATTTCTAATACTTTATCACCCGCTTGTAAGCCAATTTGCTGGCCAACAATTCCCGGTGCAATTCCATACTTCAACTCGCTGTTAGGGATATAGGTTTCACCGTATTTGAAGGTCAACATCCAAAAAATAAAAATCCCTAAAAAGATGTTTACGGTTACACCGCCCAACATCACAATTAAGCGTTGCCAAGCCGGTTTAGATCTAAATTCATAATCCTGTACTGGCTGAGCCATTGCTTCGGTATCCATTGACTCATCAATCATACCTGCAATTTTAACGTATCCGCCTAAAGGCAACCATCCAATCCCATACTCGCAATCTTTATATTTGATGCTGAATAGCTTAAATCCCCAAGCATCAAAAAACAGGTAAAACTTTTCTACTTTAATTCCAAAATACCTTGCGGTTAAAAAGTGCCCCAGCTCATGCAACACAATCAAAATAGATAAACCCAAAATTAGTTGGGCAATCATCACTACTACATCCATTTCTTATTTTTTATTGTTTGATTCCTTTATTAAATACTTGTTACTAAATGTTTCGCAAAAATGCGTGTTTGCCTGTCGGTTTCAAAATAATCTTCTAAACTAGGCTCTTTTATAAAATCCATTTTGGCCATGCAGGTCTCTATTACTTCGCTCATCTGTAAAAAACCGATTTCCTCTTTCAAAAATTCTTCAACTACTACTTCATTTGCAGCATTAATTATACAAGGCATGTTACCAGCTTGTTTTAACGCTTCGAAAGCTAAAGCCAGGTTTCTAAACGTTTTGGTATCGGATTTTTCAAAAGTTAGTGTTGGATAATCGAGAAAATTGAAACGTTTAAAATTATTTTGCACCCGGTTTGGATAAGCCATTGCGTACTGAATAGGCAATTTCATATCGGGCAAACCCATTTGTGCTTTCATGGATCCATCGCCAAACTGAACGATAGAATGGATAATAGATTGTGGATGCACAATTACATCAATTTGATCTGCCGTTAAATCAAACAACCATTTGGCCTCTATTACTTCTAAACCTTTGTTCATTAGCGTGGCAGAATCAATGGTGATTTTTGCGCCCATTGTCCAATTTGGATGCTTTAACGCTTGATCTTTGGTTGCTGTAGAAAGAAACTCGATGTTTTTTCCTCTGAACGGCCCACCAGAAGCGGTTAAATAAATTTTTTCAATTGGACTTTTTTCGCCCACTAAACATTGGAAAATTGCGGAATGTTCTGAATCTACGGGTAAAATATCAACTTGATATTCTTTTGCTAAACTGTTGACGAGCTCACCGGCAACCACTAAAGTTTCTTTGTTAGCTAAGGCGATGTGTTTGCCAGCTTTGATTGCAGCGATGGTTGGCTTTAACCCTGCAAAACCCACTAATGCGGTTAAAACCATATTTAAGCTGGGCAATACAACCACTTCGCAAAGTGCTTCTTGGCCGGCTTTAACTTCAATTTCTGTATGGTTTAATGCTTCTTTTAATTGTAGATATTTGCTTTCATCGCCAATAACAACTGCTTTTGGTTTAAACTTTAGCGCTTGAGCGATTAATAAATCGACATTGGATTGCGCTGTTAAAACTTGTACACAGAACAAATTAGGATTGGCTTCGATAACTTCTAAAGCTTGCGTTCCGATGCTACCTGTGGAGCCTAAAATGGCTATATTTTTTATGATTTGAGGCAAGTGGATTTTTAGTTGGTTGGTTTGTTAGGTGGTTAGGTTGTTAGGTTGTTTGTTGGTTAGTTTTAATACGGGACTTTTAACTTTCTACTTTTTACTCCTTATTACTTGTCACTTTCTAAAATGTAAACGTTCAATTTATCTGCTAAGGAGCGATCGTTAGCTAAACGAGGGACTTTGTT
>DASSWV010000183.1:0-5180 GCA_035704545.1 Pelobium sp. | reverse complement strand
TAATTTTTCCACCGTTCCTCATCATTAATCAAAGAAACGGAACCCGGGTAAGCGCCAAACCAAACATATTGCTCTGGCGTAAAACCGAAAGCCTGTTCCATTTCTGTAAAACTCCAGTGGGCTACATAAGTGCTTTCGAATCTACCGGCTAAGGACTCTGTTAAACCTTGTTGCAGTAATAAACGTGAAGAACCTAAAAGAATAACCTTTAAGTTGAGTTTGTTTTTAGTGTCTTCATCCCATAATTTTTTTACGATTTCGCTCCAGTTATTAATTTTTTGGATTTCGTCGATCACCAATAAACAGTCTTGTCCTTCTGTTTTATTATTTAGCAATCTCGCTTTTTCCCATAGTGCCGAAATCCATGTTTGGTCTGATGCCGGAACTGCATCTGCGGATTCAAAAATATAAGGACAACCAATTTGCGCTGTTAATTGTTCAATTAAAGTTGTTTTACCTACCTGTCTTGGTCCCATTAACACTTGAATGAACTGCCTTGGCTCGTTCAACCGAAGTGTAAGTTTCTCTAAATAAGCTCGTTGAAACATGTTTTACAAATTACTCAATGTATTGAGTAAAATTACTCAATAAATTGAGTAAAATGAAATTAATTACAAAAAAATACAATTGTTCCTTTAGAAAGGGAGAAATTAATGTGCTATAAATTCAATAGAAGCTTGTATAAATTTCTTTAAATCCTCTGGAAGTTCATTTTCAGTATAAGGATGCGAAGCACCAAAAACATGATTTGCACCATCCAAAATCAGCAATTGAGACGACTTTTGTAAGCGGTAAAATTCTTCGGCGACTGCTACTTTTACAGCCGGATCTTCTGTTCCTTGAGCAATTAACCACGGCTTATTTATAGAACTTGCCGCAGTTTGCAAATTATAATCTTTTTCATGGGCTAAAACATCGTTCAACAATTCAACAGAAAGTGGCAGCTGTTCTTTTGTTCTTCCGTTTAAGATGTAGCGTACGCCTTTTTCTTTCCACTCGGCTTCGTCTTCTTTGTTCCATAAGTTTCTGAAACTGCCTATAGAAGTCCAAGTGATTAATTTGATTACTCGTTTATCTTTTGCCGTTTGCAAAATCGATACAGCTCCTCCTCTACTATGTCCTAATAAAACAATTTGTAAATGAGGGAATTTTTCTTTTGCGAAAGTAACAGCCTGATCTAGATCGTAAAGCTCTTTGCTTGGTGTATTTTCTGAAAAAGCCTGTAAATCTTTTATATCCGAAAGATCATCCGGCTGGACTCCGCTATGCGAGAAGTTGAATTTCAAAAAATAAATCCCGGCTTTAGCAAAAGCTTCGGCAATTAAATGGTGTGCACCCCAATCTTTAAATCCTTTAAAACCGTGAACAAAAATGACCAGATAATCTGGATAGGAATCTGCGTAAGTTATATCTCCAACGATAGGCTTATTATCCGAGCCAACAATTCTAAAACTCTCTTTACTAAATCTACTTGCTTGCATACAGGAAAAATAACAAATTTATTACATTCATCTAACGCCCGTAGTAATGAAACTTACATTAAACTGATAAAAATTCAGGAAATGACCTCTGTACAAAATCCGATTCTCATCTAAGTATCAGAAATCCATTTTATATCATATTTTATCGTGTTTTTTTTTCTGAAAAGAGTTAGTAAATTATATATTTGAAATAGTTAATACAATTAGCTTTGAAATTACCAATCCTCATATTGTCTATGTTATTTTTGCTTGTTACAACAGGCATGACTTTCAGCGTAAATGCTGATGAGCAAAATAACATTAGTTTAACAGAGGAGAAAACTTCTAACACTTCAGAAGAAAATAAGGAAGATCAAACTGACAACACACTTAGAGAAGTAGAACTTATTGCTTACTTACATAGTGACATTTATCCGTTTACTTTAACATTAAAGCAAGCCTTTAATAGTTACCGTAATACATACGTTTCCCCGATTAAAATTTACGACAACCCCCCGCCGGAATGTTAATTAACAGAATTCGTTAATTAATTATTTTCTATTACACTAAATTTTATTAAAATGAAAAATACAATCGCTTTTAAAGCTTTGGTTGCTATGTTATTGACTTCAACCGCTTTTTTTGCTACGGCACAAACTATCCAAGAAAATGAACTTAAAACAAATGTTTCATCTATTGAAAAGCCAGTAGAAAAACTACAGAATTTAGAGCCAATCTATTATAGTTTCAATACTGATAAGCTTTCACACTTGAAACTTACAAATGCTCCGCAATATGGTTTTAAGTTACAAAGTGCAAAAACCAGCTTTCCGGATTTAATTAGAACAAACAATAAGAGCTATACTGCGGGGAAAAACCACATTAGAAATGCTACTTATCAGGACTTGGAAACAGAAAATTTGATCCCGGTTTTAGTTGCCGCAATTCAAGAGCAACAAATTGCAATTGAAGCGCTTAAAAAAGAAGTCGCTGAGCTAAAATCTAAAAAATAGTTTTGGTTGTGTGTTTAGATTTGAGGCTGAAGAGCCTCATTTCTTCTTTTCATATCATAGAGATATAACGTAAAATTAAGCCTGAGCTGTTGGTCCGCCAAAGTTAAAAGGCATTCCTCCACCATTATCACCTCCAACTTTAATTGTTCCGTTGATCATTTCAAACTTAGCTATATTATCTTCCAGAGCACTCATTAAACGTTTGGCATGATCTGGTGTTAAAACAATCCTACTTTTTACTTTTGCTTTTGGTACACCGGGCATTACCCTAATAAAATCAAGTACAAATTCGCTATTTGAGTGGGTAATGATAGCAAGGTTTGAATAAGTACCTTCCGCCATATCTTCTGATAGTTCTATGTTTATTTGGTTGTCGTTCTGTTCTTCCATAAGGCTAAATTAAAAAAGTCCACCGGTAAAAGTGGACAATCCAATATTTATTTTAAAATTTCAGCTTCTTGACCGAGATAAAACTTCACATATATCAAAAAAGCAACACTGTTATTCACAATGTTGCTTTTGTATTTACAATGAACCTAATTGTAAAGAAGAACCTTAAAATCTGTCTACTCGGGCTCTACCATTAAGGTTATGCCGGAAACGGCATCTCTAATTTTACCTTCTAGTTCTTCAGAAAGCTCTGGGTTATCCATCAAAAGTTGTTTAACAGAATCTCTTCCTTGACCCAATTTGGTATCTCCATAGCTAAACCACGATCCTGCTTTTTTTACAATTCCGTATTCTACGCCTAAATCCACAATTTCACCTACTTTTGAAATCCCTTGTCCAAACATAACGTCAAACTCTGCAATTCTGAAAGGTGGAGCAACTTTGTTTTTCACGATTTTAACCTTAACACGGTTACCGGCAACTTCATCGCTATCTTTAATCTGCGCAATACGACGGATATCCAAACGAACTGAAGCGTAAAACTTAAGTGCATTACCGCCAGTTGTAGTTTCCGGACTACCGAACATTACGCCAATTTTATCTCTCAGCTGGTTGATAAAAATACAGCAACAATTGGTTTTGCTGATAGTTCCCGTTAATTTACGTAAAGCTTGAGACATTAAACGAGCATGTAAACCCATTTTAGAATCGCCCATTTCGCCTTCAATCTCACTTTTTGGAACCAAGGCCGCAACCGAGTCAATAACGATTACATCAATTGCTCCAGAACGGATCAAATTATCAGCAATTTCTAAAGCTTGTTCCCCATTGTCTGGTTGAGAAATCAATAAGTTTTCAGTATCAACTCCCAGTTTCTTTGCGTAAAACTGATCGAAAGCGTGTTCCGCATCAATAAATGCAGCGATTCCACCTTTTTTCTGAGCCTCAGCAATAATATGCGTAGCCAAAGTAGTTTTACCAGAAGACTCTGGACCGTAAATTTCAATCACTCTGCCTTTTGGCACTCCGCCAATACCTAAAGCAATATCTAACCCTAAAGAACCAGTCGAGATAGCTTCTATAGCCTCCACTGGCGCATCTCCCAGTTTCATTACCGAACCTTTACCGTAAGATTTTTCTAATTTATCTAGGGTTAATTGTAAAGCTTTTAATTTTTCGTTGCTTGCAGCCATTGTATAATATTTTTAGTATTTCTCGTTTTTAAAATTTTCAATGAGACAAAAATGCTAATTTTTTTGGTAAATAAAAATTTATAATTATTAAACTTAAATAAGTTGAGTGGCATTTCAAATTAATGTGAACAAAATGATTATTTGACCGCTCGCTTTTTCAGCTCTCTAGCAATTTTATCCTTCTTTAATTTTTGCGCTTTTTGTTTTGCCATTTTAAGCTCTACCTCTTCTTTCTTCCTTAGTGCGCTAGGTGTATTTTGCTGTTCGAAATACTTACAGAAATGACTAATTGGACAAATATCACATTTCGGACTACGAGCCACACAAATATATCGACCGTGTAAAATCAGCCAATGATGGGCAATATGTATTTTATCTTCTGGTAAATATTTCACTAATTGTTTTTCAACTGCTAGAGGCGTTTTTGCTAACGTAGTTAAACCTAAACGATTAGAAACTCTAAAAACATGCGTATCTACTGCCATTGTTGGAGCATTGTAAATAACAGAAGCAATCACATTTGCGGTTTTGCGTCCAACACCCGGCATTTTCTGTAAATCATTTACTTCCTCTGGCACTGTTCCGCCGAATTCGCTCAGTAGAATTTTAGCCATCCCCACCAAGTGTTTTGCTTTATTATTTGGATAACTCACCGAACGGATATAGGTAAAAACTTCCTCAACGCTTGACGAAGCCAAAGATTCTGGCGTAGGATAACGTTCGAATAGTTTAGGTGTAATTTGATTAATTCGTTTATCTGTGCATTGCGCAGAAAGTATTACCGCAATCAAAAGCTCAAACGGATTGGTATAATTTAACTCGGTTTCGGCCTGTGGCTGATGTTTTGAAAAATAATCTACAAAAGCGTTATAGCGGTCTTTTTTTAGCATGAAATGGGTTTAGAATAACGATTATTCTTCTCTGAGTTTCTTTATTTTTTCAAGTGCAATTATGTCTATCTGATCTTTTGGACGATTGGCCGCGTATTTTGCTTCTATGAGTTGGTTGATATGTAAGAAAGGGACGCTAACGTCCATAATATCTGCTATGGAAGCAACTTTGTAAGCATCGTCAAAAGAATATTTTTCTAATCCTTTTACCGAAGTCATTACATCTAATCGGAC
>DASSWV010000112.1:0-4249 GCA_035704545.1 Pelobium sp. | reverse complement strand
ATCTTTAGAGCAGTTAATTTTATCGGTAAAAACCAACTCGCTATCTCTACGGCGGCGGCCTAATTCTAAAGCGGCAATGATAGAAATGGCTTTGGCTTCGCCAATTCCTTTAAATTTACAAAGATCCTGTACGGAGAGTTTTGCCAAGCCGGCAAGGTTGTTTTGGTAGGTGTGTAAAATTCTTTTACTCAGTTCAACTGCAGTTTCTGTGGTAGAACCGGATCCGATCAAAATGGCAATTAACTCGGCATCAGACAAGCTTCTTCGTCCTAAAGACAATAGCTTTTCACGCGGACGGTCTTCTTCTGCCCAAGCTTTAATGGTTATTTTTTGTTCATAAGGCAAACTCATAAAATAAATCTACACAAAAAAGGCAGAACTCTTTTTAGAATTCTGCCCTTTAAATATTTTTTAGCTCCTATAAAGAGTTAGCGAACTTAGCCAGTTTCGACTTGTTGTTAGCTGCTTTATTTTTATGGATAACGTTTTTCTTAGCTAAACGATCTAGCATAGACGTAACTTTAGGCAATAAAGCCAAAGCTTCCTCTTTACTAACAGCGTTACGCAACCTTTTGATAAAAGTTCTGGTAGTTTTTGCTTGGTATCTGTTACGTAAACGTTTAGTAGCGTTTGCTCTAATTCTTTTTAATGCTGATTTATGATTTGCCATTGTTAGCTTTTTATTCCTTTAAACATTGCCTCTATTGAGGGATGCAAATATACTGGTTATATTATTAAAAGCAAATTCAATTTTAAAAAAATATTCTTTGAAAAAACAGCTGATTATTAAATGCATACCTTAATTTTAATGGATGAAATAACAAGCGTTTTCTAAGCTACTTCAATTCTAGCAATAAACGTGGCAACGTGGCCTAATAAAACAAAACTAATGAAAAGCAAACAGTTTATTCTTTTACTTATAATTCCGTGTTTGTTACTTACCGTATCCTGGGGTTTCTTTGCTCACCAAAGAATAAACCGTTTGGCAGTTTTTACGCTACCGAAAGACTTAATTGGGTTTTATAAATCAAATATCAATTACATTACTGTACACGCCGTTGACGCAGATAAACGACGTTATGCCGATTCTTTAGAAGCACCACGGCACTTTTTAGATGCCGACCATTACGGCAAAGAACCTTTTAAGGTTATCCCAAGAAGATGGAAAGAAGCCGCCGAAAAACTAACTGAAGATACCTTATACGCCTACGGCATTGTACCTTGGCAAATTCAGCGAACTTATTATAACTTGGTAGACGCTTTTAAAAACCGCGATTCCGTTTTAATTCTCAAATACTCATCAGACCTTGGCCATTATGTGAGTGATGCCCATGTTCCCTTACATACTTCGGAAAATTATAACGGCCAACTAACCAATCAGGTTGGGATACACGGATTTTGGGAAAGCCGGCTACCAGAACTTTTTGCAGATGAATATGACTATTTTGTAGGCAAGGCGGTTTACATCTCCAACCCTTTAGATAAAGCCTGGGAAATTGTAGAAAATACGTTCACGCATTTAGATTCTACACTGTCCATAGAAAAGAGGTTAAGTAAAAGCTTCCCCGGCGACAGAAAGTACACTTATAACGAGCGAAACAGGAAAGTAATCAAGGAATACTCCATAGAATACTCGAAAGCTTACCACGATGCGATGAACGGGATGGTTGAAAAGCAAATGCGAAGTTCTATTTTAGAGGTTGGTAGTTTTTGGTATTCTGCATGGGTTGATGCCGGTCAGCCTGATATGAAGAACTTAACCCGTACTGATCAATCTGTAAAAGAGAAGAAGCAAGTTGAAGAGGAAGAGAAGAAATTCCAAAAAGGTGAAATAATAGGAAGACCAGAAAATTAATTACTTGAATCCACTTTATTTATAAACCTTATTTAAAAACCAACGTACAATAGCCTAAATTATTAAGGAGGCAAACGTTGAAAAAAATCTATCTTATTCTTTTATTGGCAACTACACTTTGTTTTTGTAACCAAGTTTTCGCACAAAAACTACGCATTGAAAGAAACTCTCATTTCTATGTGGGTCTTGATATAAAAATTGCCACACTTTTATCTGGCACAAGTATCAAATCATTGTTAGGAGTTAAAGCTGGTTACAATCAGAAAGTTTCCGCAGCATTGTATACCGGGCCACAGGTGCAAGCACTTTTCATCAAATCACCCTTAAATAAAGGCGCTAGAATTTCGCTTTTTGCAGGACCATCGGCAGAATTAGAATTCAACTCGATCATACAAATGGCTCAGCTAAGCAATACCTCTTCATTTAGTGGGAGATTAAGCTGGGTGTTTCCAATTAACCCTAGCTCTAGCGAGCATACTTTTATGGACTGCATTTCAGTTGGCGCTTCGTTTATCAACGATGACTTCCTAGGATTCAACAAAAGTTCCGTTGGCTTTAACCTTGATTTTCAGCGATACGACATCGGTTTTTATGATAGTAAAAGCCGGATGATCAATATCAACACAAGCAGTATGACAAGTTTTTAGTTTTTTAATGAGTGAGTTTTGAAGGAATGAATGAATTTTGAACAACTTTTTGAATTCATAGATTGTTACTAAGGCGCCCCATTCATCTTGCGCTCGTTTGCAACTAGTGCTTAACTGGTTTCTCGAATTTTTCGATAATTAACAATCAATTTATTTTGCGCTAAGGACAGCAGTGGCATCCTTTTTTGCCCTTACCAAATTGCAGGTGGCAAAAAAGATATAACGGATGGCGTGTTAAAGCGCCCTAATCTTTAACAAATCTGCACATCGCTACCAACCAACCGTCAGACTAATAAAAATCTAGGCAAAATTGAATTCAAATAGACTAATGCTATATTTGCAACATCATGTCAAAAAATAACGAAGAAATATTCAAAAATGTAATCTCACACGCTAAAGAATACGGTTTTGTGTTCCAGAGCAGTGAAATATATGATGGACTTAGTGCCGTTTATGATTACGGTCAGTTAGGTGCCGAGCTTAAAAACAACATTAAAACCTATTGGTGGAAAGCCATGGTGCAAATGAACGAAAATATTGTAGGGATTGATTCTGCCATATTTATGCACCCTAAAGTTTGGAAAGCAAGCGGACATGTGGACGGTTTTAGCGACCCTATGATTGATAATAAGGATTCGCAAAAACGTTACCGAGCAGATCAATTATTAGAAGATAAAATTGAAGCTTATAAAACTTCGGGAGAAATAGAAAAGGCCGGAAGCTTACAAACTGACATGGACGATGCTTTAAAAGCGGAGGATTTGCCACGCTTAAAAGCACTGATTGAAGAACATAAAATTTCATGTGCGGTTTCTAAAACCTGTAACTGGACAGATGTCCGCCAGTTTAACCTGATGTTTTCTACCCAGTTTGGCGCAATGGCAGAAGGTGCTGAGGAGGTTTATCTTCGCCCAGAAACAGCTCAAGGTATTTTCGTCAACTTTTTGAACGTTCAAAAATCCGGAAGGATGAAAATCCCTTTCGGGATAGCACAAATTGGCAAAGCTTTCAGAAACGAAGTAATTGCCCGCCAATTTATTATGCGAATGCGTGAGTTTGAACAAATGGAAATGCAGTTTTTTGTACGCCCCGGCACTGAAATGGAATGGTATAAAAAATGGAAAGAAACCCGTTTAAAATGGCATTTGGCGTTGGGAACTGACCCGGCTAAATACCAATACCACGACCATGCAAAACTTGCACATTACGCTAACGCAGCAGTTGATATTGAGTACGAATTTCCATTCGGTTTTAAAGAAGTGGAAGGCATACACTCTCGCACTGATTTTGATTTAAGCCAGCACCAAGAGTTCTCTAGAAAAAAAATGCAGTATTTTGATCCAGAGGTTGACCCAGAAACCGGCAAACCTTTCGGTAATTATGTGCCTTATGTAATTGAAACCTCGATTGGTTTAGATCGCTTTTTCTTGGTTACATTGATGAATGCTTTTGAAGAACAAGACTTAAGTACGGAAGAAAAACAGGATTCTCGCTCTTTATTAAAACTGCACCCAGCTTTGGCTCCTTATAAAGCCGCTGTTTTACCTTTGACCAAAAAAGATGGTCTGCCAGAAAAAGCCCGGGAAGTAATGGATGCTTTGAAACTTGATTTCAACATGGCTTACGACGAAAAAGACGCCATTGGCAAAAGATACCGCAGACAAGATGCAATTGGTACACCTTATTGTATTACGATAGATTACGATACTTTAACAGATAATACCGTAACCATTCGCCATAGAGACAG
>DASSWV010000099.1:0-7558 GCA_035704545.1 Pelobium sp. | reverse complement strand
TTCCCGCACAAATTCGTTAATTTTTTGTTTGATATCAAGTGTTTTTTCACTTGTTCCTTCTAAACTTTTCGCCAACTTAACCACACGTAACTTTTCTTCCATCTCTTTTCGTTTAGTTTCACTGCTTTCCAGCGCAACTTTTAACGATTGATTTTCCAAATTAACAAGGTCATTTTGCTCCTGCAAAGCTTTTGATAGTTCAACCAGCTTTTGGGTGCGGTCCAACACCTGATCTAATTTCTTAGCAATTACAGACATGTGTGCTATTTATTCGTTTTGGGTTTATTGGTTATTTGTTGGTGTTGTTGTTGTTGTTGTTGTGTTAAAAATAATTTGTGCGTTTATACACGCTGTCCACTGTATCTTTTTATTTGCCGTCCTTCGACTCCGCTCAGGATGACAAGTAAAAAGGATGCCGTTTCCATCGTTAACGCAATATCTCATGGATATGCAAAGCATCACTACCCTTCTCTCATTGCTTTTTGATATGCTAAGCCGTCAAAGCTACGTTTAAGTTTTCCAAAGTGTTTCTTCAAATTTCCATTTTTAGGAATTTTACCAAATTTTTCCTGAATAATACTTACGGTATCTTTGTAATTGAACTTATCAATTGTAATCATCACGTTTTTTTGGATTACTTACTCAAAATCGAATTTACAAAAATTATTAATCAATTCAATGACGAAAGAGTTTCCGTCACGGCATTTCGCTCACCTTATCTCGACCTAAGGATAGAGCTGCACTTTCTTCTGGTTCTCCGCTGAACACATCAACGTTCTTTAGAGTTTGAAACTCTTTTCCATTCGCCAATCCGTAGTCCCTTACGCTCAAACCCAGCCCGCCAGACTACAGACAGATGGGATAAAGCTTGAAAAGAGAGGAAGTATCCAAAATATTTTCACAAATCAGATCTTCTTTCTTCAATTACTGTATCAGAAAAAGAACCTTTAAAATCTTTTAAAAGCTCCTGACTTTTAGCGAACGAAAAATCCGATAAATGAAGTCTCTTTTCAGATACGCTATTAACCTCTTCCAGAAAAGTCACGATAACCTTTACCGGTTTTTTAGCAGAAACGTTCTTTTCGAGTTTCAAACTACCGTTTTGATAAGTTCCAACAACTGATAACATTCCGATTTTATTTTAAAATAATTATTACCTAATCTCCGCTCCTGCCTCTTTACCGAAGTTAGCAATTAATTTTTGCATAATGGCATCAATTTGTTTGTCTTCTAGGGTCTTCTGTTCGTCTTGCAAAGTGAAACTCAAAGCATAAGATTTTTTGCCTTCTGGTAGTTTGTCTCCCTGATAAACATCAAAAACATTTACTTCTTTTAACAATGCTTTTTCAGTCTTTATTGCAATGCGTTTTAAATCTTCAAAACGTACGTCTTCATTCAGTAGCATTGACAAATCTCTTCTAACCGCAGGAAATTTTGAAACTTCTTTATAGCTGATTTTGTTGTTTTTCACCAACATCATCAACATATCCCAATTGATATCAGCATAAAAAACAGCTTTGCTTACATCTGCAAGTTTTAAGGCTTTTTTTGCAACCGCTCCAAAAGAAACCAACACTTTAGTGCCTCTTCTGTATTGGATTCCGTAATCAAAATCTTTACTCTCCACTTCGTCCGATTGCAAATTGACAACTCCTAATCGTTTTAAAATGGCATCAACCGTTGCTTTTAAATGGAAGAAACTAGTTGCATTAGCTTTCTGGTTCCATTGTTCGGCTTCAATTTTCCCACTCAAGAATATTGAGAGGTGATTGCTCTCCTCGTATTTACCATCTATAGTTCGATAAGTTTTCCCAAACTCGTAAAATTTAACATCAGCAGTTCTACGGTTTTGGTTATAAGCAACTGCTTCCAACCCAGAGTACAGCATACTTTGGCGCATCACATTCAAATCCGAACTTAACGGATTTAAAATTTTAACGGCTTCGTCCAAATTTTTGGAGTAAGAAGATTTAGTTAATGAATTGGCTAAAATTTCGAAGAAACCATTTGCAGAAAGCATATCGGCAATGGTGTTTTGAATAACTTCTTTATCTGGTTTTGGCGAAACATTTAAAGATGCGTTCACTTTTTTCGGAATCTCGATATTATCGTAACCATAAATACGTAAAACTTCCTCAATCACATCAACCGGACGCGTAACATCTACTTTAAAAGCCGGAACTTTTAAGTGTACAGTTGTTGCCGTTTCATTAACAACTTGTATCCCTAAAGCCCTTATAATGCCCGCAATTTTTTCATTTCCCAACGTCTGACCAATTAATTGGTCAACTTGCTTGAAATTGAGCTCCACTTCAAAAGGAGCAACCGGACTTGGGTAATTATCGAAAATATCAGAAGTAATTTCTCCGCCTGCAATCTCCTGAATCAGTAAGGCTGCTTTCTTTAAGGCGACCAAAGTCATTTCAGGATCTGTACCACGCTCAAACCTAAAAGAAGAATCAGTTTTTAAAGCAAATCTTTTGGAGGTTTTGCGTACGGAAACGGCATTAAAATATGCACTTTCTAAAAATATGTTTTTAGTGCCTTCTGTAACTCCAGAATTGAGCCCGCCAAAAACACCAGCAATGCAAAGTGGTTTTTCGGCATCGCAGATCATCAAATCATCAGCGTTAAGCGTACGCTCAACCTCATCTAAAGTTTTAAATTTAGTGCCACTTTCACACTTCTTAACTATAATTTTTCCACCTTTAATTTTTTCAGCATCAAAAGCATGCAAAGGCTGGCCTAAATCATGCAAAATATAATTGGTAGCGTCAACAATGTTGTTTATTGAACGTAAACCAATTACCGCTAATTTCTCTTTTAACCAGCTTGGCGATTCTTTAACGGTAATACCAGAAATTGTTAATCCAGAATATCTTGGCGCCAGTTCGGCATCCTGAATTTCTATGTCAATCGCTAAACCTTTGTTTCCAGTTTTAAACCTTGCTAAATCATTTGGTTTAATTTCAATTTGCAAATAAGCCGCAATATCTCTTGCAACACCCAAATGCGAAGCCGCATCTGCCCTATTTGGAGTTAAACCTATTTCAAAAACAAAATCGTCGTTTAAATTAAAGTGGTTTTTTGCCAACGTCCCGATAACTGCCTCATCTGGTAAAACCATAATGCCAGCATGCCCCTCCCCTAAACCAATTTCATCCTCGGCACAAATCATCCCTTCAGATACCTCACCTCTGATCTTAGATTTATTTATTTTAAATGCTTCGCCGGTACTCGGGTAAACGGTACAACCCACCGTAGCCACAACTACTTTTTGCCCCGTTGCCACATTTGGTGCACCACAAACTACCTGTAAATCCTCACCGACACCAATATCAACTTTAGTCACTCTTAACCGGTCTGCGTTAGGGTGTTGTGCACATTCTTTCACATAACCGATAACCAAACCTTCTAAACCTCCCGGGACGGCCTGTACTTTTTCTAAGGATTCAACTTCTAAACCAATTGCGGTTAAAATAGTCGAGATTTCCTCAGGTGCTTTATCAGTATCTATAAATTGCTTTAGCCAGTTATATGAAATTTTCATCAGAATATATTTGTATTAATTATGAAAAAGCAGATTTTCATAATTTCATTTAAGTCGCAAAAGTAAGAAAATTAGCCTTTAATTTAAGATGTAGCAGATAGATTTAGAAAGGCGTTTGGGACAATTGAGGCTTTTAGCGATAGCAGTATAAAAATAGCGTTAGCCGTTTGAAAAAATCAGCATAAGATCGTCAGAATCAATTGGCTTAAACAAGTACTTTTCAACCATCGGAAATTGATTTGCCTTATCCAAATCACGAGGATCAATTGAGGAACTAACCATAAACACACCCACCTTGTGTTTTCCAATAAAGTCAAGTTCAGAAAACGCTTCTAAAAAGCCCCATCCATCCATTATTGGCATTCTAACATCTAGCAAAATCACATCAGGCATAACCATTTCTTCAATAGAAGTATCTGTAAAATAGTCGATCGCTTCTTTACCGTTTTTAAACGACACAATGTTTTCAGATAGTTTTCGGATGTTAATTAACCTTTTTATTGCGTAAACATAAATTTCATCATCATCAATAATAAAAGTTGTTTTAACCATTTTGTTGATTTAATAGACCAATGCGGTTTTTGTAAGCTTTTGGAATTTAAAGTTACCGATATTTTAAGAACAAATGAAACCCTAAATAGAGCGTTAACTAAAAAGTTAAACAAGGCTGTGTTTTCATAACAATATTTTAAGGCCTCTTTCTCAAATTAGGTGATTTTAATCATAGTACAGGGATTTCCATTTTTGATAAGTAAACGATAACTTAGACCCCTCAAAAACACACAGATTATGAAAACTTCTTTCGATTTTGAAAAACCTATCGCCGACCTTATAGGTCAGGTTGAGAAGGTAAAGCAAGTTGCAGAAAAAACAAAGGTTGATATGTCAGCAACTTTGAAAGAGCTTGATGAAAAAATAGAAAAAACAAAAACTGAGGTTTACTCAAACCTAACCGGCTGGCAACAAGTACAAATATCACGTCACCCTGAAAGACCATATACCCTGCAATACATAGAAAGTATTTGTGACGATTTTATTGAGATGCATGGAGACCGAACTGTGAAGGACGATAAGGCGATTGTAGGCGGATTTGGATCGTTAAACGGAGAAACAGTGATGTTTATTGGTCATCAGAAGGGTTTAAATACTAAACTTAGGCAATATAGAAATTTTGGGATGGCTAACCCAGAAGGTTACAGAAAGGCATTACGCTTGATGAAACTTGCAGAAAAATTCAATAAACCGGTGGTAACTTTTATTGATACACCTGGTGCATACCCTGGATTAGAGGCGGAAGAAAGAGGGCAAGGCGAAGCCATTGCTCGTAACCTTTTAGAAATGTCTGTGCTAAAAGTTCCAATCATATGTATTATAGTAGGTGAAGGTGCAAGTGGCGGAGCTTTAGGTATTGGCATTGGAGACAGAGTTTACATGCTAGCACACACTTGGTACTCTGTAATTTCGCCTGAATCTTGCTCCTCTATTCTATGGAGAAGCTGGGAATTTAAAGAAAGAGCGGCGGAATGTTTAAAATTGACATCTGATAATATGTTAGCAAATAAATTAATCGACGGAATTATACCAGAGCCAATGGGTGGTGCCCACCAAAATCCAGAGAAAATGTGTAACACCATTAAAGAAAAGTTAATTAGTGACTTAAAGATTTTAAAAGCAAAACCAATAGATACATTAATTACAGAAAGAATTGATAAATTTTGTGCAATGGGTGTGGTAGTAGAAAATTAACCCTTGTTAATACCACATTAACTCAAAAATAAAATAGAGCTCTCAAAATCACTAAATAGAAAGGCTCCGCCACCTCTTAAAAGATTGACAAAAAAAGCCGCTTTTCTCTCGAGAGAAAAGCGGCTTTTTTTAAGACCATAAAACCGGCCTTTTTATAGTTATATAGGGTTGATTATCTTCTTTGTGGAGTCTCCAACAATTTAAAGAATTGATCTAATTGTGGTAAAATCACAATGCGGGTTCGTCTGTTTGCAGCTTTACCATCTGCAGAGTCGTTAGAACTTACCGGAACATATTCTCCTCTACCTGCTGCAGTCATTTTAGCCGGTGGAATATTATATTCATTCTGTAAAATTCTTACCACAGATGTTGCTCTTTTAACGCTTAAATCCCAATTATCTAATATTGCACCAGTAGATTTATAAGGCACATTATCAGTATGTCCTTCAACCATAAACTCAATATCTGGTTGATTTAAAAGCACTTTAGCAACTTTACCTAACACGGTTTTTGCGCCTTCATTAACTTGGTAGCTTCCGCTTTTGAACAATAACTTATCTGAAATATCAATATAAACCACTCCTTTATCTACTTTAATATTGATGTCTTTATCATCCATATTGCCAATAGCTCCCTTTAAATTCATCACCAAAGCCATGTTTAAAGAATCTTTTCTGGATATTGCGGATTGTAGGTCTCTGATGTAATTATCTTTTGCCCCAATATTATCTAAAGATTTGTTGATGCTCTCCGCTTGTTTTCCGGTAATTACCGAAAGATCTTTTAGCTGGTTAACCATTTGGGTATTACTCCCTTTTAAATTTGTAAGCTGTTCATTGAGGTTTTTAATCTGTGTCTGATAATCTGCACTGCTGCGTTTTCTGCCATCTTCACAGGCCAATAACTGATTTTGCAAATCGCGGTACAAGCTATCGAGTGTTTTGTTCTCTGCTTGTGCCTTTCTTAGTTCTCTGGGTGCCGAGCAAGATGCCATAATTAATGCAACTCCTGCAATTGCTACTACTGATCTAACTTTCATGTTATTAATTTTAAATTAAAACTCCTTTTGCTTGGAATTACAATTACTGTGCAACAACGTTTTAAACACCTCTCTGATTTATCTATAAAACCGAGTGTCCTTTTTATGCTACTAAATGAATTTCATTTTTATAACCAGCGCAATTTTCTACCACTAATTTATTTGTATTGTACAATACGAAAGTGTTTATTAAGTTTAAGCTCTATAAAATGAGTCAAAACTATCACCAGTTAATCCAAAAAATAGATAATTTCATCAGAAAATACTATCTGAATAAATTGGTGCGTGGCTCAATTTGGTGGGTTGCCATTTTTTTGATCAGTTATTTGGTTTTTATTGTTTCTGAATATTACGGCTATTTTAATATCACAGTTAGGGGCGTCATTTTTTACGGATTTATTGCCTCGCAACTGGTCTTAATTTGGTGGCTAGTAGCTCGGTATTTAGTGGCATATTTTAAATTAGGTAAAACCATTGACCACCAACAGGCGTCGATTATTATTGGGGATCACTTTCCGGCAATTAAAGACAAGCTGATTAATACTTTAGAGCTTAAACAACTGGCAGAAGAAAGTCCGGAGCAAAAGGAGCTGATTGAGGCAAGCATTAACCAAAGGATAGCTAATTTTAAACCTATTCCTTTTGTTGCCGCGGTAAATCTCGCAGAGAACAAAAAATACGTGAGTTATGCGTTGGTTCCAATTGCCGCAGTGGTTTTGTTGGCCTTCGCAGCACCATCAATATTAACAGAAGGAACAGATCGGATTATTCATCACCGGGTTTTTTATAAAAAGAAAGCACCTTTTCAGTTTAATGTGTTAAATAAAAGTTTAGTTGTGCGCCAAGGCGATGATTTAACGCTGAACCTAAAAATTACTGGCGAACAAGTGCCCGAAGAAGTTTACTTAGTAGACGGTGTTCATACTTTCAAACTCGATAAAAAAGACATCATCAATTTTAGTTACGATTTTAAAAACCTACAAAAAGGCAAACAAATACGTTTTCAGGCTGGCGAGTTTTTTTCTGATGAGTTTGTGATTGAAGTGAAAAAGAAGCCGGCTCTTTTAAGCTATAAAGTCGAGCTGATTTACCCGAGCTATCTTAAAAAAACCTCTGAAAGTTTAAATAACCCTGGCGACTTAACCATTCCTGCCGGAACGTTTGCCAAATGGACTTTTGATACCGAATATGTTGATGATGTTTTATTAGCCCTTAACAATCAG
>DASSWV010000087.1:0-3074 GCA_035704545.1 Pelobium sp. | reverse complement strand
ATAAGTATACCTTTGGTGTATTCACTCTCAAATTTGAAAATCACGTAAATTCCTAAAATAATAAGAGCGCCTGCAAATATCTCTAATTTCGAGACCCTAGTGTTGTTTAACAAAGGTTCCAATATGGCGGTAAACAACGTTAACGACGATAAGCAAACCATCGCTACGGATACCGTTGAAGCTTTTATGGATCCGAAAAAAAGAATCCAATGCAGGCCCACGATAGCTCCAGTAAAAAATAGCCTAAAAAATGTTTGTCTAGAAATTTTGATAGAGATGTTTTTCCATTTGAAGTAAATGAAAAGCGAAACAGCGCCAATTAAAACCCGGTACCAAACCAAATGAGCTTCACCAACGCTAATTAAGGCACCTAAAATACCGGTAAATCCCCAAACTAAAACCGTGAGGTGCAATATGAATAGGTTGCTTTTTAAGTTCAGGCTCATGTTACTTAGGCGCTTTAATCGCAAGTACAATTCCTATTGTTCCGAAAATAACATTCGGGATAATAACGGCTATAATAGGCGGTAAGCCACCTTTTAACGCAAACACATTAGAAAATTGGATGAGCAAGATATAAAGGAAGCTCATTGCAATTCCTATCCCTAAAGGCAAACCAACACCACCACGTACTTTTCTTGATGATAAAGCCACACCAATTAAAGTTAACACGTAGGTGGAAAACGGGTAAACCCAGCGTTTGTATTTTTCCAGCTCTAGGTTAACCATAATACCCGAACCACGTATTTTTTCTTTCTCAATTTTCTCGTTTAACTCTTTGTAGTTCATTGCAGAGAAAATGTTATCTCTAACATCAAAGTCTAAGGGCTTCATGTCCAAAGTGGTGTCCTTCTCTACGCCACTTTCCATTCGTTCTTTTAAGCCATCTACATGGCGAATGGTGTAATTATAAATTTTCCATTTTTTGGATACAGAGTCCCAACCAATCCTATCAGCCATCAGTTTAGATTTTAGCTCATCTTTGTCAAATTTCTCTAACGAAAAACGATAGCCGTTATCCGTTTTATTATCAAACGATTCCATGTAAACAAAGGTTGATTTGTCTAGTTGGATATGCACATTGCTTCGAGTGGTGTTATTGCTATCTTTTAGGTATGTATTTTCAAAATTCGTCATTAAACGGTTGGTCTCCGGAATAATCAACTGATTGAAAACCATGCTTACGATAAATATCAGCGTAGATGCAATAAAATACGGACGCAAAAAACGGTTGAAACTAGCTTTTCCGCAGAGTATAGGTACAATTTCAGTTTGATCCGCCATTTTAGCGGTAAAAAATATAACCGCAATAAAATTGATTAAAGGCGACAGAAAATTGAGGTAAAACGGTATAAAACCGCCGTAGTATTCGAAAATGATCTCTTTTGTGGTAGCGGTGCTTTTTAAAAAGTCATCTAATTTTTCCGAAATATCAAAAACAACCGAAATTACTGTGAAAATGGCCAAAGTAAAAACAAAGGTTCCAAGGTATTTCTTGATGATATACCAGTCGATTATTTTGATGTAACGGTCTAAAAATTTCATTAAAGCTTTTGTCCTAAAACCTTTACCATTTTGTTTTTCCAATCGTAAAACTCGCCCGAAATTATTTTTTCTCTAGCCTCATTTACCAGCCAAATATAAAAATGTAAATTATGTAAAGTGGCTATCTGTGCGCCTAAAATCTCTTTAGAATGGATCAAGTGCCTTAAATAAGCCTTTGAATAATTCAAGTCTGAAAATAGATCACTTTCCGCATCAATCGGAGAGAAATCATTTTTCCATTTCTCATTTTTGATATTGATTACGCCATGTCTGGTAAAAAGCATCCCGTTTCTTGCATTTCTGGTGGGCATTACGCAGTCAAACATATCAATTCCTAAAGCTATGTTTTCCAATAGGTTAATTGGAGTGCCCACACCCATCAAGTAACGTGGTTTTTCCACCGGCAGTACATTACAAACCACTTCTGTCATTGCGTACATTTCTTCTGCGGGTTCGCCTACTGAAAGTCCACCAATGGCATTTCCTTCCCTATTTTGCGCAGCAATAAACTCTGCTGATTTAACGCGTAAATCCTTATAAACAGAACCTTGTACAATGGGGAAAAACGTTTGCGAATAACCATAATGAGGTTCGGTTTCATCAAAACGAGTGATGCAACGCTTTAACCACCGGTGCGTCATATCAATCGAGCGTCTGGCATAATGATAATCGCAAGGGTAGGGCGTACACTCATCAAAAGCCATGATGATATCGGCTCCAATGGTGCGTTGGATGTCCATCACGTTTTCTGGCGTAAACAAGTGTTTAGAGCCATCTATATGCGATTTAAAAGTTACCCCTTCTTCCTTAATTTTTCTAACTTCTGTTAAGGAATAAACTTGGTAACCGCCACTATCCGTTAAAATGGGTTTGTCCCAACCAATAAATTTGTGGAGTCCGCCGGCCAGTTTAATGGTTTCTAAGCCTGGTCGTAAATATAAATGATAGGTGTTCCCTAGGATAATTTGTGCTTCTATATCATCTTTCAGCTCTCGCTGGTGCACTGCTTTTACAGTACCGGCAGTACCCACAGGCATAAAAATAGGTGTTTTAACAACACCATGGTCGGTAGTAAACTCCCCTGTTCTTGCTTTACAGTTTTTATCTTGTACTGCTATATTAAACTTCATTTAACAAAATGGTATAAGCCTGCAAAAATAGTAAAAATTGGGGCAATCTTTGATTCTTGTTTAGGTCTTGTTTTGGAAGCTAAAAGGGTGATATTTCTTAACTATTTTCTTGAAGTTTATTTGAGCTTGGTTCGCAATTAAACCTTTTCCGATAATTACAGTCGAAAACAACTATTGAAAATATCAACTTGTTACCTAAATAAAATAAGTCTATTTTCGCTATTTTTAATAATTTCTAAATTTTCATGAAGATTCCTTTTACATTATTACTTGCCATTTTTTCATTAAGCATTTTCGCACAAAACGCATCCATCGAAGGTGTTACTTACGATAAATCCATAGATGCCCCATTAGAATTTGCCAGTGTTTCGCTATACCGATTTGCCGAAAAAAGTTTGG
>DASSWV010000041.1:0-6332 GCA_035704545.1 Pelobium sp. | reverse complement strand
TAATAAATCAAAAAAGTAAAACCTTAATGGAGTGGATACCAATTGCAATTTCTTCTTTAAGCATTGCCGATGTACAAGCCGTTGTAATTAATGGTAAGCGTTTGGTCTTGGTGAACGAAAACAATACATTTTATGTTTTTAAGAATAAATGTCCACACGCTGGCGCTGATTTAAGTGGTGCAGAATGTCGAGAAGGATATTTAATTTGTCCAATCCATCGCTACAAATATTCTTTAGACACTGGGAGGGGAGCAAAGGGGCAAGGAGATTACCTCAAAAATTACCCGACAAAAGTAGTAGGTGATAATCTTTTAATTGGCTTTAAAAAACCTTGGTTTAAATTTTGGTAAACTAACAATCTCATTTTAAAACAATTATATGTTAGGCTGTTTGTTGTTTAAAATAATTTAAAGGTTTGAAAAATAAAAGATAAAAAACTCTTTTATTAATCGATTCAGTCTTTTATATTTGCAATAACAAATGGGAATCTTTTCAAAAACTTGTGAGTACGCTATCAGATCAGTTTTTTTTATTGCACACCGCACAGAAAACGGCAATAAGGTCAGCATCAAAGAAATTGCTTCGGGGATAAGCTCTCCCGAGTATTTTTTAGCAAAAATTTTGCAGGAGCTAAGCAAAAGAGGGATAGTAAAATCAACCAAAGGGCCTAATGGTGGGTTCTTCATGGACGATGAAACTTTGCAACGCCCATTGGTTGATGTGGTAGAAGCAATTGATGGTAATGGATTGTTTTCTGGTTGTGGTTTGGGATTAGTTTCTTGTTCTGAAAGTAAACCCTGTCCGTTACATCATGAATTTAAAGTGATCAGAGAAGAGATCTATAAAATGTTGTCCCAAACTACCATCAAAGATTTTAATGAAGATTTAAATCTAGGGATTACGAATTTGAAAAAGTAGTTTTTTTTAATATTAAAAAAGATAAAAAGGTATTAATATCAACTTATGAGTGTTTGGCTATAGGCAACTACTTTATAACTAAAAATGCTCCACAAGTTAAACAGTGATTTTTTTATTTATCATAACAGTAAAATGCAGGATTACAATTTGCTTATCAACATATTATTATGTTTAACAATTGCAGCAATGGTTGTTTTGTTAATTATAATGATGAAGAGTTTGAGCGCCTTAAACAGATTAACGCTGGAAAGCAGAGAAAAAGGCAAAACTTGGATCTATCAAAAACTATATGACTTTGATGCAGATCAATTAGAAACCTTAATCAAAAAAATTAAAAACAGACAAAAATGATCAACAGATGGGTGCCGAAATTTAGTAAGTTGGAAAGTTTTGTTCTGATTTTTCTTTTTCTATCAAGCATAAATGTATTTGGGCAAACAGCGCAAAATACAAAAGATGTCATCACAAATCCTGGTGTTTTAATTACCATAGTGTTGATATTGATTCCACTTTTAATAGCTATTTACGTAGCTACCACTAAAGTGAAGAACTTGGTAAAAAATGTAAAAAAGCAAGATATAGCTCAACAAAAAGCTTCTATTATAGCTGATTTTAGTGATGAGGAAGTTCAAAACATATCGCAATCTTTAGAAAAAAGAAAAGCCGCAGTAGAGTTCAGACTACTTAATAATGAACTTGCTGGTAATTTACCCCCAGAAGATACCAAAGGGATAATTCATCAGGTGCAAGAAGTAAACCAGCCTAGGTATATTTCTAAAAAAAAGCATGCTACAAAAAGACCACAGGTAAACCCGACATTATCAAAATTAGTGATTTGGTACTTGGTGGCCGCCACTGGCTGGTTGGTTTTAGGCACTTCAGTAGGAGAGTATTTAGGGATAAAGTTTGTGGCGCCGGATGTTGATCAAATCAGTTGGTTGAGTTTTGGAAGGCTAAGACCAGTGCATACCAATATGGTGTTTTGGGGTTGGTGTTCTTTAGCTATGATTGGATTAGGTTATTATGTGGTTTACACAGTGAGCAATACCGTTGTAAAGTCTTTAAAAAGTGCCTGGATAGCATTTTGGTTAATCAACACATCGGTTTTTCTTGGTACCATATCATTAATGGCCGGTATCAATAACGCCGGAGGTGAGTACCGTGAGTATATATGGCCAATTATGTTGCTGTTTGCAATTGGCATTGTAATCACTTTAATCAATTACTTAAGCATCATCGCTAAAAGAACAACTAAAGAAATTTATGTTTCAAACTGGTACATTGTATCGGCTGTAATATTCACAATTGTAATTACATTGGTGGCTTATTTGCCTTTTTGGCAAGATGGCTTAGGTTCTACCATTGCACAAGGGTATTATATGCACCAAGGGGTGGGCATGTGGTTTATGCTTTTTGTGTTAGGTTTGGTTTATTACTTTCTTCCGCAACAGCTTAACACACCTATTTATTCTTATAGTTTAGGGATATTGGCTTTTTGGACACAGATTCTGTTTTACACCGTTATCGGTACGCACCATTTTATTTTTAGTGCGATACCTTGGTGGCTACAAACTACAGCAATTGTAGGTAGTGTAGGCATGCTCATCCCAGTAGCAGCCGGAACAACCAACTTTTTAATGACCATGCGTGGAAATTTCCACAAAGTAGGCTCAAGCTATACTTTGCCTTTTTATTTAGTAGCCATTATTTTTTATTTCACAGGTTCTTATCAAGGTACGGCGGAAGCCTTTAGGTCTGCTAACTTATATTGGCATTTTACAGATTTTACGGTAGCGCATTCGCATTTAACCATGTACGGGATTATCGCATTTTTCCTTTGGGCATTTATTTACACTTTGGTTCCTAGGTTAACCGGTAAAGAGCCAGTCCATGCGTTAGTTGGAGCACATTTTTGGATGGCTTTAATTGGGATGATGTTTTATACCGTTCCCTTAATGATTGGAGGTACTTTACGTGGTGTTGCATGGATGGAAGGGAAACCATTTATTGATACAGTTGCTAGTATGGCGCCTTATTGGGTATGGAGAGCAATTGGAGGGTCATTAATGTGGGCATCACATTTGGTTTTTGCTTACAATTTATACATCATGGTCAAAAAAGGTAAAGAAACAGATACCCAGACCGAGCTTTTTAATCAATTGAAAAAAGAAGATAATATTTAAACTGGAGATGGAGATATATAATAATCATAAGCGTTTATTTATTGTTGCAACTGTAATGTTTCTGGCCTTAACGCTATATGCAGCACTGATCCCAGCCTACAGGGCACAGGAAGATAATGCGCCATTGCCAAATAGTAAACCGTTAACAGCGCAAGAACTTGCAGGGAAAGCAATTTATGTAAAAGAAGGCTGTGTAGCGTGTCACACACAACAGGTACGTAATGTAGAGATGGATAAAGTTTGGGGTGAGCGACCAAGTATAGCTGCAGATTATGCCAGAAATACCAGAACCGATCTTTGGCGTAACACGGCAAACTTAATGGGTTCCGAGCGTACCGGTCCAGATTTAACAAGTATCGGAAGTCGCCAGCCTAGCAAAGAATGGAATTTAATACATCTTTTTAACCCCCGTTCAGTGGTTAACCAGTCAATTATGCCTGCCTATCCGTGGCTTTTCGAAATCAAGGAAAGTGCGGCTAATGCGGATGTAACTGTGCAGGTTCCAGAAGAATACAGAAAGCATATTAAAGGCGATATTGTAGCCACAGAGGATGCTTTAAATTTGGTTGCGTACTTACAGTCACTAAAACAAGTTAGCCTGCCAAGTGGAAAACCCGTACCCAAGTTTTTGTATCCAAAAGAAGCAACGCCAGCATTAGTAGGGATGCAGACAAATGCAGAACCCGCCCTTGATGGTGCAAGCCTTTATGCAGCAAATTGCCAAAGTTGCCATCAAGCAAACGGCGAAGGTTTGCCTGGTGCTTTTCCTTCACTCAAAGGAAGTAACATTGTTTTAGACCCAGATCCTAAAGCATTAATTACAGTAATTATGAAAGGTTACAATGGCCGGGCCAAGGAAGGTTTTCCAGAAATGCCCCCTATAGGCACAAATAATAAACTAACACCAGAAGAAATTTCCGCAATTGTTAACCACGAACGTACGAGCTGGGGAAACAATGCTAAAAAAGTTTCAGTTGACGAAGTGAAAGAAATTTTAGATCAAATTGGGAAATAATGAAGATATCGAAAAAGCTTAGAAGCCCTTTACTAACTATTTTATTACTGAATACAGCCAACACCGTTGCTTTTGCTTGCGAAGTGTGTAATAAAAATCAGCCAAAAATTCTACAAGGCTTTACTCATGGAAGCGGGCCGCAAAGTAACTGGGATTATTTAGTGGTTGGCTTAATGATATTGATCACTATTTATACTTTATTCGCCACCATCCGTTGTTTTGCTAGTCCGAAAGAGGCTAAATATAATCACATAAAAAACACAATCTTAACAGAACAATAATGAAAAGTAAAAGCGAAGTAACTTTATTTATTGACGATGAGATACAGCCTATTGGAATTTTCCCAACACCGATCTCTTTTGACTTGGATACCACAAAATTAGTTGATGGCCAACATGTTCTTAAAATTGTAAGTAAAGACCATAAAGGTAAGGAGGGCATAAAACAAATTCCTTTTATTGTTAGAAACGGCCCTGCAATAGCTATAGAGGGTTTAAAAAAAGATGAAGTTGTAGACGGTATTGTGCCATTGATGATTAATTCTTACGGAAAGGGAGACCAAACATCTTTCGTTTTACACGGTAGCGAAACACCACGTAGTATCCCAATATGGATTATTATTCTCTTAATTTTGTTTGTTGGTTGGGCAACTTTTTTTACCATAACTTCTGAGACAATTTCTTTATTTTAATGATTCAAGAATATGAGAGATATTGAGGGAATAGCAGACATCAAAATTTTTGTGGATGATTTCTATCAGAAAGTTAGAGAAGATGATTTCATTGGCCCAATCTTTATGAATACCATCGCAGATTGGACACCGCATCTTGAAAAAATGTATGCATTCTGGAACGCTGCCTTATTTGGTGTACCGGGCTTTAAAGGTAATCCATTTGCAAAACACGCACCCCTAGGTATTAATCCGGCACATTTTGACAGGTGGATTGAACTATTTAATGAAACTATCGATAATAACTTTTATGGGATAATGGCAGAGGATGCAAAAAGCAGGGCTCAGTTGATGGCTAACATGTTTATGAAAAGACTATCAACTTTAGGCGGAGACCATTCAAAACTGATTTATTGATGATGGAAGATTTGGGAAAAATCAAGAAGAAAGATATTTCTGATGTTGCAGATATCGAAAAACTGGTAAACACTTTCTATAACAAAGTGAAGGCGGAACCTACACTTTTTGCAGTTTTTGACCCAATTGTAAAAGATAACTGGCCTGCACATCTGCAAAAGATGGTCAAGTTTTGGTCAACACTTTTACTATACACTCGCGAGTATAAAGACGATCCTTTAACTAGCCACATGCCATTGCCTTTAACCAAAGCACATTTTGAAACTTGGATAGCACTCTTTAATGAAACGTTAGATGAATTATTTGAAGGCACAATTGCTGAAAATGCAAAAAAAAGGGCTGACAGTATTTCACGGATCATGAAAGTTATGAAAAACATTGAGCATCAATAATAACACACTTTGAACACAATTAAGTGCTATGGGGGTGCTTTACTATAGGTGACCGTCATCAATTTTTTATCTCTTTAAAAGTTGGACATTCGCAATTGCAAGTCTAAATTTCTATGGCAATTACAAAAAATTCATATATCGCTAGATTGTCTCAAGACCATCATCTTGAAATGCTTTTTTGTGAGCGGATTGATAAAGGGATTAAACTAGGTGTTTCTTTGGACAGGATAAGAAAGTATGTTGCTTACTTTTGGAGTCAACATTTGCAAAAACATTTTATGGAGGAAGAACAACTTTTATTTAAAACGATTGATGATGTTTTTTGCACCAAAGGCAAACAAGATCACATTGCTATAATTGCCGAAACGGAATATATTACTTTAGGTAAAAACGCCGGACAACATGATTTTCTACGCCTCGTTTCAACCATACATCAACATATCAATTTTGAGGAACGAGTCCTTTTTCCGCACCTTGAACTTTTACTTCCTAAAGAAGAACTCCAAATTATTCAAGAACACTTAAATCACTCGCATCTTGATAGTTTTAAAGATGTTTTTAGTGATGAGTTCTGGATTCAAGAGAACTATACATGCTAACAGATATTAAATTTGAAATCCTATACAACAGCGAATATCATCAAATCACTACCCGCCGAAATGAGTATGTTAATTTGATGATGTTGATTTATGATCAGTTTGCAGATGAAGAATTTGGAGACTGCCGAGGAATGGGCA
>DASSWV010000391.1:0-3314 GCA_035704545.1 Pelobium sp. | reverse complement strand
TTGCTGGTCTCTTTTGGTCAAAAGATTTTTTATCGACTTGATGCGTTTCAGTTGAGAAGTATCAGTTGCGTATAAGCTATTAAGCGTATCTAAACTTAGTTTTATAGCTCTAGTATCAGTGATAAAAGTACTGTCATCGCCCGTTTTGATAGCTAAATACTTTTGTTTTTGATCTAATCTGGAAACGCTGTTGAAAATTTGATTTACAAGGTTCAGCTTTTCATCAGGTGTAGAAACTGCTTCAACCGTATCAATCATCTTATCAAATACTAGTTTACTTACGCCCCAAGCAGCAACAAGAGCTAAAATCGCCATTGTAAAGCCGAAAATTATCTTGCCTTTTGTTGCAACTAAAAAATTGTTTCCTAAACTAAATTGATACCTATTACGCATTTACAATTAAAATTCGATGCATCTTTAGTAATTATCGTACCAAAAAAAAACTAATTAACGTGATAACATGGCAATAGTGTGGGTATTGATATTCAGGATATTACCAAAAACAGGTAATCTTAGATTTGAATATGTTAGTTCTTTTAACAGGATTCAAGCTTCAAAAAGCAAAAAATAGGCTAATTTAGAAGCTGATTAACTGAACAAACAACTGTTTAAATAAATGAAAGTTATCATTGCCGAGAAGCCATCAGTTGCTCGTGAGTTAGCTAAAGTATTTGGTGCAACTAATAAAAAAGCAGGCTATATTGAAGGCACTGGCTATTCTTTTACTTGGGCTTTTGGGCATTTGTTGCAATTGGCTCCTCCACAAGATTATGGTTTTTATGGCTGGAAACAGCAGAACCTTCCCATGTTACCGCAAAAATTCAAACTGGCAGTAAGGAAAATTAAAACAAAAGACGGTGTGGTGGAAGACCCCGCAGTACGTAAACAGCTGGATGTAATCAAGAAATTATTTGACGAGTGTACAGAAATTATAGTTGCAACGGATGCTGGGAGGGAAGGCGAACTGATTTTCAGGTACATTTACTATTATTTAAAGTGCAAAAAGCCCTTTCGTAGGCTGTGGATTTCTTCTCAAACAGATCAAGCGATTAAAGAAGGTTTCCGAAATTTAAAACCCGGAACAGATTACGATACTTTATTCAATTCCGCACATTGCAGGTCAGAATCAGACTGGCTGGTGGGCATGAACGCTACACAGGCTTTAAGTATATCCGCAGGCAACAGGGCTGTTTTATCCTTGGGCCGGGTGCAAACACCTACACTGGCGATGATATGCCATCGTTACATCGAAACAAAAAACTTTGTTCCGGAGATTTATTTTCAGGTGGCCATACAGTTAAATAAAGATGAAAGCTTGTTTAGAGCCATTTCAACAAAAAACTTTAAAACCAGAGATGAAGCGGAAACTATTTTAGCTCAAGTTTTAGATGTAGCAGGCGGTTATCCGAACGGTGGGTTAATTGCTAATGTAGAAGCAAAAGCGAAGAAAGAACCACCCCCTTTATTGCATGATTTGAGTAGTTTACAACAAGAAGCAAACCGGAAAAAAGGGTACACCGCAGACCAAACACTGGGGATTTTACAAAATTTGTACGAGAACAAACTTGTTAGTTATCCGCGTACCGGAAGCCGCTACATTGGTGATGATGTGTTTGCAACGGTTCCTGGGTTAATTTCTAAATTCACGGATCACCCACTTTTTGGAAAAGATGCCATTTTTTTATCAGAAAATAAGCTGAACAAACGTAGTGTCAATGCAAAAAAAGTGACCGATCATCATGCAGTTTTACCTACAGGCGAACCAGCAGTGCAACTTTCATCAGACCGACAAGCAGTTTATGACATGGTGGTTGGCCGTATGCTAGAAGCTTTTCATAACGAATGTTTGAAAGAAACCACTAAAATTATGGTTAATTCGGGTTCTGATTTTGTTGCTAATGGAACCGTGATACAATCCGCCGGATGGCGTTCTGTGTTTAATGATAATGACGAGGAAAAGAAAGATGAAGATAATGCCACATTGCCAAAGGTAGTCAAGGGAGAAAAGCTAAATATTACGAACAAGGCAGTTTTAGAAAAACAAACTAAACCTAAACCATTATTCACGGAAGCTACTTTACTTAAAGCTTTAGAAACCTGCGGAAAGGATATTGAAGATGAAGAACTTAGATACGCAATGAAAGAAAGTGGGTTAGGAACTCCAGCTACAAGAGCATCCATTATTGAAACGTTGATAAAGCGGGAGTATATCGGCAGAGAGAAAAAAAACTTGGTGCCATCAAAAAAGGGATTAGCAGTTTATAGTGTGGTAAAAGACAAAAAAATTGCTCAAGCCGAACTAACTGGGCAATGGGAAAAAAGGTTGGAAGAAATTCGCTCGGGTGCATCAGTGAAAGATTTTAAAGCAGAAATTACTGAGTACACCAAGAATATCACACAAGAACTACTACTTGCTGGCAGTAGTTTAAATGCTGTATTAAATGAAAGTTAATCTAATACAACTTTTTAGGCTGTTAATACGTAAAAAACTAGTAGTTGTTTAGCCGAACAGCTAATTATTAATTTTATGAGATCAAAGATTTCGTTGTTTAATTTCTCACTAGATAAAGTTTTTGAGGATGTAGAAGATTCTTTTGCGAAAGCAAAACATAAGATACTCTTCATTCTGTTTTTTTTAGGTTTAGTCAAGGGTATTTTAGCCGTTGCAACCGCAGCATATTTTGAACAACATTTTCAGCTTATCAGAGCGCTTGCCTATACCTTTGCGTTTATTCTGTTATTCTACAGCTTTTTAAGGAAAATATTAAATTTTAAAGTTGTAGGGCACATTGTAATTATCAGTAGCTTAATCTTGGTTTATACTAATTTGTTTGTTACTGCTAAATCGGTAAACATCATTACCTTACAGTTCACTTTTACGCTTATTTTATCTAGTTTCTATATTCTTAATTCACGTTGTGGCATTATATATTCTATTATTGGAGTAGCTCCCATACTTGTTTCAATAATATTAGATTATAGGTTTACTAATTTATCTGAATTGGGTGCTTTGGCTTCGCCAGGCTACGAAATAATTGTTATAGCTAACTTTATAACCCTTATTTATATACCCTATTTATTTTATCAAGCCTTTATAAACATTTTAAAAGAAAAAGAACAGCTAAATGCCCAATTAAAACTAGCGGTAGAAACAGCAAATGATGCAGTTGCTATAAAATCCAATTTTCTTTCTACCATGTCTCATGAATTACGGACACCTTTAAATACAGTGATTGGCACCACAGATTTGCTACTTTCAGACGATCATGAACCACACCAAAATGAAAACTTAAAAGATTTAAGGTTTTCGGCAA
>DASSWV010000580.1:0-6926 GCA_035704545.1 Pelobium sp. | reverse complement strand
AGATGGTGGCGAGAAGGTTTTAGAAGCCGAAGTAGTTTTATCTGCAGTAGGTTATACGCCAAACTTAGAAGGAATTGGTTTAGAAGAAGTAGGTGTAAAAGTTGATAAAGGCCGTGTTGTAACAGATGAATTTTATAAAACTAATGTAGATGGCGTTTATGCCATCGGTGATATTGTTGCCGGTCAGGCTTTAGCTCACGTAGCATCTGCAGAAGGGATTATCTGTGTAGAAAAAATCGCTGGCCATCACCCAGAACCGTTAAATTACGGCAACATTCCGGGCTGTACTTACTGTTCACCAGAAATTGCATCTGTCGGGATGACAGAGAAAAAAGCGAAAGAAGCAGGTTACGAGCTTAAAGTGGGTAAATTCCCATTCTCAGCATCAGGTAAAGCAAGTGCGTCTGGCGCAAAAGATGGTTTTGTAAAACTGGTATTTGATGCCAAATATGGAGAATTACTAGGTGCCCACATGATTGGTAATAACGTAACCGAAATGATTGCAGAACTAGTGGTTGCCCGTAAATTAGAAACTACGGGTATGGAACTGATCAAAGCCGTACATCCACACCCAACAATGAGTGAAGCAATTATGGAAGCTGCCGCTGATGCTTACGGAGAGGTGATACATCTTTAGTGAATGGTGAATGGTGAATGGTGAAAAATAATAATTAATATGTAGTTTTATTAAGTTCGATAAAACTACATATTATGCTCAATCTCTCTCATAAAAATTTAGAAGTCTATAAGGAAAGTAAGTTACTTTGTAAAGAGATTTATCTTGTCTGTAAACTTCTCCCAGTCGATGAGAAGTATAATTTAAGCCAACAACTAAAACGAGCGGCTATATCAGTTTGCTCTAATCTAGCTGAAGGTTCTTCTAGAAAATCCTTAGTTGAAAGAAAACGATACTATGAAATGAGCAGAGGCTCAATTGTTGAAATTGACACGCAAATTGAAGTTTCAATCCTCTTAGGTTTTATAACCGAATCTGATATAAATTCATTAAAACCTCATATTATTTCAACATTCAAAATGCTGTCCGGCATGATAAACAAAGATTGACTTTTATTTCTATTCACAATTCAACTATTTCCTACTCACAACTGGACATCTGCTAACATTTACCACTCCCTAATAACTATTCACAATTATTTAACTCCGCAATTCATTCACTATTCACCACTAACTATTCACAATCATGAAACTCTACAAAATAGAAACAGGCTTTTTTAAATTAGATGGTGGCGCAATGTTCGGCGTGGTGCCTAAGGTAATTTGGCAAAAAACCAATCCGGCAGACGAAAACAATCTCTGTACTTGGGCTTTACGCTGTCTGTTGATTGAAGATGAAGGGCGATTAATTCTGGTGGATACGGGCATCGGCGATAAGCAGGATGAAAAATTCCTGAAGCACTATTACCTGCATGGAGAACACACTTTGGATAAATCTTTAGCTGATTTAGGTTTTAGCAAAGATGATATTACCGATGTTTTTTTAACCCATCTCCATTTCGACCATGTAGGTGGTGCTGTCATCCGGGATAACGGAGAACTAAAACCCGCTTTTAAAAACGCAACTTATTGGAGCAATAAGCAACATTGGGACTGGGCGGTAAACCCAAACGCAAGAGAAAAAGCATCCTTTTTAAAAGAAAACATTTTGCCCCTTAAAGAAAGCGGGCAATTAAAATTTATTGAGGCAGAAGATGGCATTCAGTTTACCAAAAACATCAAAGTAAGGTTCGTTTATGGACACACCGATGCAATGATGCTTCCACAGATTAGCTATAAAGACAAAACTTTAGTTTACATGGCAGATTTGTTGCCTTCCGTTGGACATATCCCTTTACCCTATGTCATGTCTTATGACATGTTTCCAATAAAAACTTTGGATGAAAAATTTGCCTTCCTAAGCGAAGCAGAAGCCAAAAAATACATCCTTATACTAGAACACGACCCTGTTAACGAGTGTTGCACCTTGATTAGGACAGAAAAAGGCATCAAATTTGATAAAGCGTTCGCAATTGCAGATATATAAGTTAGGTATCGCTTTAGCAGATAATATGAATAAAAGAATACTCCCGCTAGTATTTATCGCTTTAGTTTTTTTTAGTTGCGATAATTTAGAATACAGCCCAAATCAATCTTTCGATAGAAATAGCCCAACTGACTTAAATGCCAAAAACTTGGCAAAGCTTTACAAAAATGCTGACAATTCTGACGATACTGTAAGGTTTGTTTTAACAGGAGATACCCAAAGATCTTACGACCAGGCCCGTGACTTAATTAATTTAATAAACAACGATCCTAATCATAGGATAGACTTTGTTCTGTTAAATGGCGACATTTCAGATTTCGGCCTTCGCCAAGAAATGGAATGGGTGACAAAAATATACGAAGACTTAACCATTCCGTACATTACCATAATTGGGAACCATGATTTAGTAGCAAATGGATTTAACGCTTACAGACGCATGTTTGGCTCGCTTAATTTTAGCTTTACCTACAAAAAGGTCAAGTTCATTTGCCATGATGATAATAGTCGCGAGTATCAGTTCAATGGAAAAGTGCCTGACTTAAACTGGATTGCAAAAGAACTAGAAACAGATGCCAGTGTAAACGCTATTGTTGGTGTAGCGCATGTTCCACCAACTTCTAATGACTTCGACCCAAATTTAAAAGATGCTTATGAATCGTTATTAAATGATTCTCCAAAGGTAGTAGCATCCCTTCACTCTCATGAAAACACTAATAAAGTACGATATTCTACACCTGGAGGTATCCCCTTTATTACTTCAAACGCGGTAACCAACCGTGAAGTTTTATATGTAGAAATTGCAAACGGCAAATTATTAAAATATGAAACATTTAGTTACTAAACTATTTTTTGCCTCCTTGCTTCTCTGCGTTAAGTTTTGCTATGCGCAAGATTCAGTCATTAAAAAACATAATTGGTACGTACCTACAAGTGCAATTTTACAACATGCGGGGAGCATTGGTTTTTTTAGCGTAGGCGCTGGCTATAAATTGAACAACAGCGGAAACAGCACATTGGATATTGCTTACGGATACGTACCTGCAAAATACGGTGGTGATTTAAACATTCTGACTGCAAAATTTGCTTATCGCCCTTACAGTATCAGAATTAAAGATTGGGGAACATTGTATCCTACAAATCCTGGGGTGTTTTTAACTTATCATGCAGGTAGTGAATTTGACTCTCAATGGGATGATGACAATTACCCAGCAGGTTATTATTGGTGGTCAACGGCTTTTCGCCCACATATTTCTGTAAGTACCGAATTCAAGATAGACGCCAAAAAGCTGTTGCCGAACTTGAGGGTTAAAGCAATTAGCATTTACAGCGAATTTAATACCAATGAGCTTTACGGAATCAGCTATTTCCTAAATCCGAATGATTTAGATATTACTGGGATTTTTAAATTGGGAATTGGAACGCGGGTAGAGTTTTAGTTTATCTAAATTTTTGTTAGGATTTGGCGTATAAAAGTCATGTTTTATTTGATTTTTGTTTAAACGCTTGGAATAATCTTTAAACACACCTGACAAGCTTGTAATGGCTTGATTTTTGTGGACTGACGGCAGAATTGTTGTACAAAAATAAAATCAAATAATCCCAACATTTTCATACAATTAACGTTAAATGATACAAAGTTTTTTAACTTTGCAAACTTTTAGTTTTATAATAGCGCAATTAAAATTATAAATGAGACAACTCAAAATTACTCAATCCATTACCAACCGTGAATCACAGTCATTAGACAAATACCTTCATGAGATTGGCAAGGTTGATCTAATTACCGCCGAAGAGGAAGTTATCCTGGCACAAAAAATCAGAGAAGGCGATCAAGCCGCTCTTGAACGTTTGACTAAAACAAATTTACGTTTCGTTGTTTCCGTAGCAAAACAATACCAAAATCAAGGCCTTACCTTAGGTGATCTAATCAATGAAGGTAACTTAGGCTTAATCAAAGCCGCAAAAAGATTTGATGAAACCAAAGGTTTCAAATTCATTTCCTATGCTGTTTGGTGGATTCGCCAATCAATTTTACAAGCTATTGCAGAGCAATCACGTATTGTACGTTTGCCGCTAAACCAAGTAGGTTCTTTAAGTAAAATTAGCAAAGCTTTCTCCAGACTAGAGCAGGAATTTGAAAGAGAGCCATCTCCGGAAGAATTGGCAGACACTTTAGAAACCACTGTTGAGAAAATTTCAGACACGCTGAGTAACTCTGGTCGTCACGTTTCTATGGATGCGCCATTTGTACAGGGCGAAGAAAACACTTTGTTGGATGTTTTGGAAAATGACAACCCAAACACCGACAGTAATTTGATTGACGAATCTTTATCAGAAGAAATCAAACGTTCTTTATCTACTTTAACAGAAAGAGAAAGAGAGATTATCGTTTTGTTCTTCGGTTTAAGTACCAACCATCCTCTATCATTAGAAGAAATTGGAGAGAAGTTTAATTTAACTCGCGAACGTGTTCGCCAGATTAAGGACAAAGCTTTACAAAGGTTACGTCACACTTCAAGAAGTAAAATTTTGAAATCCTATCTGGGTTAATCAAACAAAAAACTTAATGAAAAGCATTCATCGTTTGGTGGATGCTTTTTTGGTTTGAGGCTCGTCATTTTGATCTTCCAAAAAATTCATGAGCTGACAGGCGTTCTTCGATATTCAAAACGCAGGTTTCTCTGCGAGAGAACCCTGCTTAGACATAAGACATAGACTCCTCTGTAAACTCCTAGTTCTCTGTGCTTAAAAAAGATCTAGCTCTGCGCACTCCGTGAGGAAAAACTCCGTTTCCTCTGTGGTTAAAAAAATTAGACTTTTCCCTTCGCTTATAAACAAATTCATTTCCACCATCAAACAAAAATCCCTATTTTGAACTTTCTATTTTTACAGTTAGAATGCAGCTAAACAAGCTTGAAATAAAGGGTTTTAAAAGTTTCGGGGATAAAATTACCATCAATTTTAACGAGGGTGTTACGGCTATTGTTGGCCCTAACGGTTGCGGGAAATCAAACGTTGTGGATGCTATCCGTTGGGTTTTAGGAGAGCAAAGTACCCGAATGTTGCGTTCAGAAAAAATGGAAAATATTATTTTCAACGGAACAAAAACCAGAAAACCTGCCAACCTTGCCGAAGTTTCGCTGACTTTTGACAACACCAAAAATATTTTACCCACGGCTTTTTCATCCGTAACCATTACCCGTAAATTATACCGCACCGGCGAATCAGAATATCGCTTAAATGATGTCCAGTGTAGGTTAAAAGACATCTCGGATCTGTTTTTGGATACCGGTATCGGCTCCGACTCCTACTCTATCATCGAACTAAAAATGATCGATGAAATTATTGCCAACAAAGAAGGTTCTCGCAGGAATCTGTTTGAAGAAGCATCGGGAATATCTAAATACAAACTTCGTAAAAAGCAAACATTTAGCCGTTTAAAAGACACAGAAGCAGATTTAAGCCGTGTTGAAGATTTACTTTTTGAGATTGAGAAGAATTTAAAAACGCTGGAAAATCAGGCTAAAAAAGCGGAGCGCTACTATCGATTAAAAGAAAAATACAAGATTTTAAGTTTAGTATTGGCTTCTTTCCGGATTGTAAGTTTCAGGACTTCCTTAAACGAATTAGAAGTTTTAGAAGAGGCACAAAATGAAGGAAAACACGTTTTAGGTGTTAAGATAGAACAACTAGACGCTCAAATCCAGAAGCATAAATTCAATAGTTTAACCAAAGAAAAAAACCTTTCGGTTCAACAAAAAGCTACCAATGATTTCGTTACCAAAATTAGAGCTTACGAAAGCGAGAAAAAGATAAAAAACGAACAGCTCAAGTTTTTGCAGGATAAGGAACGTAGGTTAACGGAAGATTTAGACAAAGATAAAGCACAGTTACAGCATATTCATTATAACATGAAGCGCCTGAACGAAGACCGTTTACAGGAAGAACAAAATTTAAACAGCTTGGTTCAGGCTTTAAACGAACTTAAAGAAGAAGTTGATGAACTGAGGCAACAGCAAACAAGTGGCAAAGCAAAGTTAGAAAGCACTCAAAAGCAAAATGCAGAACTGCAAAACCAAGTTTATACCATTGAAAAAGAGGTCGACATTTTAAATATTCAGCAAGAAGCTTTGTTACAGGAAAGCAAAAGAAATATTGAAGACACTCAAAATAGGGAAACCGAGATCCACGAATTCAATAAAGTGACCGTGGATTTGGAAAGTAAACTCGCTGAAAAGCAAACACAATTCCACAAGATGAAACAACAGGAAGATGATGTTAAAGAACAGATTATCCGTTTAGAAGAAAACATCAACGCCAATAAAGATTCGCTAAGTCAGAACAGCAGAAAAGCGGATGCCAAACAAAACGAGTACAATTTGACCAAAAGCATGGTAGATAATTTGGAAGGTTTTCCAGAATCTATCCGCTTTTTGAAAAAGAATGCCCAGTGGAACAAAAATGCCCCGCTCCTTTCTGATATTCTTTTCTGCCAGGAAGAATACCGCATTGCCATCGAAAATTACTTAGAGCCTTTAATGAACCATTATGTGGTGCAATCTTTTGACGATGCCATTGAAGCTGTAAAACTGTTAAGTAACGCTTCCCGTGGAAAGGCGAACTTTTTTATCCTCAACAATCTACAAAGAAGTGAAAATATAACTACCCACGCCCCTGCAGATTCAGCACCAGCTTTGAGCGTGGTTGACGTTGATAAAAAATATCAGGCTTTGGCCGAACATCTTTTGCAAAACGTTTTTTTAGTAGAGGATGAGCGTGAAGACAGTTTAAATAATCAAGAATTAGAAAATGGTTTGGTGCTGATTGCCAAATCCGGAAAATTCTTTAAATCAAAACACCTTTTATCCGGCGGTTCTGTGGGTTT
>DASSWV010000573.1:0-4914 GCA_035704545.1 Pelobium sp. | reverse complement strand
ATCCGCACCAGCAATTAACTCGTAACTACCCGCTACTTCTACGGATATGATGTTATTCTCCTCTACTTCATACTTAATTAAAGAATCGTAAGCGCCGCGGTATAATGCACCGGTAACCTCAGCATTCCAAGCCGCTACGATAATCCCAAATTTATAGGGCTTAGCAAACGGAACGATAGTGTGTGAAAAATCTGAAAGGTTTTTAAGATTTGAAGCCATATTTTAACGTAAAAAAAGGTTAGCTGTTTGCAACTAACCTTTATATTTTCAAGTTTTTTTAAAAATTATAATTTCCCTTGCGCTCTTGCAATATACATATCAATTGTATTGGCAATTGCGCTTTCAGCGTAATCTGTTTTAATTTTAGTGTAAGCATCTACCGCTGCCTTAAAGTCTTTTTGCTCTTCGTAAACCAAACCCAGCTTCTTTAAATAAATTGGCGCCGCAAAAAGATTATCCCCTTTTGCAATTGCTTTTTTGTAAAAAGTAATTGCCTGATCGTAATCTTTAAGTTCTACGTAAGCATCACCTGCTGCACCTAATGCTTGCGGAGCTACAATAGCATCAGAACCATTATATTTTGTTAAGTTTTCGGCAGCTTTTTGAAATTCTCCTTTATTAAGGTAAGCAATGCCTAGATAGTAATATGCCAGATTAGCTGATTTTGTGTTATCATAATCTTCAATAATTTTTTCAAAACCGGGAAAATTCCCATCGCCTTTAATTGCTTTGTCCCAGTCTTTCTGCTCCCAATAAGCTTGGGCTTTATACATTTGGTTCACAGCCTCCGTTTCGCGTGGTGCCAAATAAAGTTTCTGATATGCGAAAAATAAAACTACCAATCCTACTATTGTTGCGGCAATAACAATTAGGCTTTTTTTGTTTTCCTGTATAAAATCGCCGGTTTTACCCATTGGTGATGATAAGTTTGATAATTGTTCGTTTTCTGTATTCGACATTTTTAGGGTTCTATTAAAGATTGCAAAAATAGTGTTTTAGTTAAAAACAACAACCAAATATTTAAAATATTGTAAGATAGCACTATTAACTGCATTTAAAGCAAGCAAACGCATTATTTTTTAAAAAAATTCAAGCTTTCCTCGCTATTAAAAAGCTTTGTAGCCATAATCGTCGGCTGAATTCTTAAATTAGCGTCATGTATCTAAAAAAAATTACGCTGGTAAACTTTAAAAGTTATGATGAAGCCGAATTGACTTTCATTGACGGCGCAAACGCTTTTACGGGAAACAATGGAGCTGGCAAAACCAACTTATTAGATGCGATACATTATCTTTCTTTATGCAAAAGCTACTTTAACCCAATAGACAGTCAGCAAATTAAACAAGATCGAGATTTATTTATGCTACAGGGCGTTTTTGATAAAAATGAAAACGATGAGCTGATTGCCTGTGGCGTTAAAAAAAACCAGAAAAAACAATTTAAACGAAACAAGAAAGAGTATCAGCGTTTGGCAGACCATATTGGGTTATTTCCGCTGGTTATGATTTCCCCAAATGATATTTCACTGATTTTAGAAGGAAGCGAGGAACGGCGAAAATTTATTGATACCGTAATTTCTTTAACGGATGCTAGCTATTTAGATGAATTAATTACATACAACAAAACGCTACAAAACAGAAACGCCATGCTAAAACAAATTGCTGATAGTGGAAAGTATGACCCTACCCTGCTAGAAATTTATGATGAGCAACTGGTTGCTTCGGGGAACAATATTTTTGAAAAGAGAAAGCTATTTATGCAGATTTTCACACCTGTTTTTGATGAGCACTACAAGTATGTGACTGACGAAGCGGAAAGCGTGAATTTAATTTATGAATCTCCTTTGCTCAACACAGGGTTTGCTAGTTTATTAAAACAGAACCTAGAAAAAGACAGGGTTTTGCAACGCACCACGCAAGGTATCCATAAAGATGATTTGGTTTTTCAGGTTCACGAAAATATGCCTTTAAAAAAGTTTGGTTCTCAGGGCCAACAAAAATCATTTTTGATTGCTTTAAAACTGGCTAAATATTCGTTTATTTATCAGCAAAAAGGTTTTAAACCCTTGCTTTTATTAGATGATATTTTTGATAAGTTAGATGATTTGCGGATCACCAAATTAATGAAAATGGTTTCAGCAGAGGATTTTGGGCAGTTATTTATCACTGACACCAGCGCCGAAAGGGTAAAGCGTATATTCGCCAATATCAATGTGAGATTAAATTTGTTCGAGATAAACAATAGCATCGTAAAACATGAGTAGAGATAACGACAAAACCCTGAAACAGGCGATGGATCAAATGCTAAAAGTTTATCGTTTGAAAAACAAGTTCGATGAAACACATGCCGTAGAATCCTGGGAAGAGGTGGTTGGGAAAGCGGTGGCAAACCGTACCAAAGAAATATTTATCAGAGAAAAAAAACTTTTTGTACGTATTGAATCCTCAGTAGTAAAAAACGAACTTACCATTATGCGAAAGCAAATCATTCATAACTTAAATGAAAAAGCAGGCTCTGAGGTAGTATCGGAAATTATTTTTCTTTAGTTTTCTTTACACAATAAAAGCCCTACCCAAACACATTAAACTCTGGTTTCCAGCTTTGCAAGGTTTTAGTGTACATTGCCTCATTTGCCAAATGAACACAAAAAGCTGTGGTTGCACCAGTTAATACATTAGATGTTGGCTCGATATTTTTAGAGATACAGCGGTAAAAATCTTTCAGGCAATACCAGCTCCCACCTTTTTCCTTATCCGCAACAATAGGCACACCGCCTTCCTTATTCCACTCAATTTTTGTAGCTCCTGTAACACCATCCACTGTTTGTAACTCTTTTATAGCTCTCTTTTCAGGATAAAAAACGGCATCATTAACCAACATGGAAACCATTCCTTTTGTTCCTTTAATTTTGAACAAATACCCATCATGCTCATTTGATAATGTAGAACCAAAATTCCCGATCATATCCTCTTTCTCGTACCTAAACAAAACTTGCACATTATCAAAAGTCTCCCTGCCGTCTTTATAATTATCAATGCCACCGGTTGCCATAATTTGGGTAGGATGCGTATCAAAAGCCCAATTGATAAAATCTATCTGGTGGGATAGCAACTCTGCCGCCAATCCGCCAGAAAATTCCTTATACATCCGCCAGTTTACTTGTCGCTCTAAATCCGGACTTGGTACTGGGCGTCGCCAATTATTGTTTCTATCCCAACGACAATCAACCTGGGTAACTTTACCCAAATAGCCCTTCTTAATCATGTCTTTTATCTTAAAATATAAAGGCGTATACCTGTACTGATGGCCTACCTGCAAAACCTGATTGGGATGTTTTTCTTTTAGTTTTACCAATTCCAAAGCTTGGGGAATATTGTAGGTCATCGCTTTTTCTAAGTAAATATGTTTGTTACTGATTAAAGCGGCTTTGGCAATTTTAAAATGCTCACTTAAGGTAGTTGCAATAATCACGGCATCTACATCTTTTGATCGTAGTAAAGTGTTATAATCCTTGTAAATTTCGATAGTTGCGTCCTCTGAAATTCTCTTAGCGTTTTCTAACCTAAAATCCAAAACATCGCAAATTGCAGTTATTTTAAACCATTGAGGCATAGTTTGCAACACTTTCATTAATCCAGTTCCTCTATCGCCACAACCAATTACTGCAATTTTAATTTTAATATCATCAGCTTCTATCGCTTTAGCAACTTCATTTTGAAGTAAAACTCCTCCGGCTAACAAGCTTGACTTTTGTATAAAACTTCTTCTTTTCATTTTTTTAAAACTTCTGTATTTTAGGAAAACCAGCACTACAGGTGTCTTTTACCACACCGTTCTCTGTATAAACGAGATATGCTTCCAAATCTTTCTCCTTCGCTAAAAAAGACATTGCTTTTTTTAAGCCTAAGCCCATCAAAACATTATCAAAACCGTCTGCAGTAATTGCATTCTTGGCATAAATAGTAACACTAATCAACTCGTTTTGCAAATAATAGCCTGTTTTTGGATCAATCAAATGATTTACTTTTTTTCCGCCAGCTTGATGAAATTTACGGTAGCTGCCAGATGTGGTCACCGCACCTCTATCAATTTCAATATACTTTTTTACAGGGGAAAAATCTTCTGCGTTTACGGCTTCAATACCAACCTTAAAAAATTCGTTTTTCGGCTTTTTTCCTTTAACGATCAACTCACCACCCAGCTCCACAATAAAACGGTGTATTCCTTTACCTTCTAAAAAAGACGCAATCAAATCTACAGAATAACCTTGCGCAATACCGTTTACATCTATTTTAACCGATGGTTTATCTTTAAGCAATTGGTTATCCTTTATTTTTAAATGCTGGTAACCTACATTTTCTAAGATTGACTTAATCTGATTAGAATCAGGCAAATTTTTCGTTTTTACCGGGCCAAAACCCCATGCACTCACAAGTGGATAAACAGTGATATCAAAAGCTCCATTACTCTTTTTTGAGATTTCCAATGATTTTTCGATGACTTTTTTGAAATGGTAATCCATCGTAACTCTAGTTTGAGCTTTGTTAAATGCCGAAATCAAACTATAGGGTTTATAGACAGACATTGAGCTATCGATTTTGTTGATGATGCTATCGATTTGAACTTTTGTAATTTTTGATGTTGGTGCGTAATAACTAATATGATAAGTTGTACCCTGTGCAAGCCCAGTTAAGGAGTACATATTTAAGTGTTCTTCCTTTTTAAAGCCACTACTTAATAGCAGAAAGCCTATCATTAAAGACATAAAGAAGCTTCTTCCTGAAAACTTGCAGTTAGAAGCTTCTTTTGCTAAACACTGCATTAATTAATATTCAAAGGCTTTTCCATTGACCATAACTTCTTGAGAAGCTTCGTTAAAAGTTGCTTTATAACCAGTTCTAACAGAGGCGTTAG
>DASSWV010000498.1:0-4752 GCA_035704545.1 Pelobium sp. | reverse complement strand
ACAATTTTTTGTTCTTCTTTGACTCCGCTCAGAATGAACAAAAAGGATTTACACTGTTATCCCTAACGCAGATTGTGTAACATTTTAACCCTATTTTAAATATATTGGTTCAAACAAATCGCTAAAAAATGTTTTAATTCTCTGTTCTGTTGCTAATAGACAAAGCTTTATCGCCAAAATCGTGATAAATTGTTCGAGAAGGAAAGGCGAAATCTGCTCCGTTTTTAAGCACAATATCCATCACAGCAAAATTAATTTCTTCTTTAATGTTCAAATAAATAGTATAGTCAACAATTTCAATGTAATATAATACTTGGATATTTAGCGCAGACTCTCCAAAAGTATCGAAATTGACGTTGGTATCCATATTGGTCTCATTTCGCTCATCGATGTAATTCTTTATTTCCACACATATTTTTTTGATGGTTTCTGGTTTAGTGCCATACAAAACCCCGAGGTTGAACTTAACCCTTCTTAAATTACGTAAGGTTAGGTTTTCTAGCGGGCTATCAATCATTTGCTTATTTGGGATAATTACTAATGTTTTATCAAGCGTTCTAACCACAGTGCTTCTGAAGCCAACTTTCTCCACTACAGCATCATAACCCGCCACATGAACTAAATCTCCTACCACAAAAGGCTTGTCTGCAAATATGGTAAACGAGCCCAAAAGGTTTTGTAGGGTGTCCTGCGCTGCCAATGCAATTGCGATACCTCCAATTCCCAAACCTGCAACAATAGCGGCGATATTCATGTTAAAAACGGCGCCAAGCACTACAAACACACCTATAATGATGATCAAAATTTTGCTGAGTTCACGCATAAAAGGCACTAACTGATCATCCGTTTTAGATTCGGTTAAACTTGCTCTATAGGCAAATACATGAGAAACAAAATCTACTAAACGCAGCACAATTCTAAAGCTTGAAAGTATAACGAACAGTAAAAAAAGTTTGTCTATTACTTCTATAAGCCTAATAGTATAACTCTCTTTCCCGGTGGCGCGTTTAAAAACCACTACATCTAAGGGGTAAGTTAGTTGATTGGTTGCGATGTATAAAATGATAATGACGATTAAAAACTCTATAGGTTTTAGCAACAGCCCTAAAAAAGTATCGACTTTTATTTCTTTGGATAGTTTTTGGAAAAATATGAAAAGTAATTTGCCTAAATATTTAGAAATTAATTTTTTAAGTATTAATCCTAAGAGCAAAATGCCGAAAAATAGGAGGTAACTTTTAACAGTGTTACCTAAAACTACCTGATTTAAAAACGTGAAATCCATTGGCGTTAAATTACAAAATATACCCTAAATTTTTGACACAAAAAAAACCTCCCGAAAATGTTCGGAAGGTTCTTCTTATATCTTGAAAAATTATACTCTTCTTGTTTTGATACGGGCAGCTTTACCAGTAAGCGCTCTAAGGTAGTAGATTTTTGCTCTACGTACTTTACCGTAACTGTTAACTTCTACTTTATCAATGTTGGGAGAGTTTACAGGGAAAATACGCTCAACACCAATGCCGTTAGAGATTTTACGGACAGTGAAAGTTTCAGTAGCATTAGCACTGTTTCTTTGGATCACTACACCTTGGTAAACCTGAATACGTTCTTTGTTTCCTTCGCGGATTTTATAGTGTACACTTACTGTATCTCCAGCCTTAAACGCAGGTAAAGATGCTTTTACAATTACCTGCTCTTCTACAAATTTTACTAAATCCATGATTTTTTGCGATTTATGGCGATAAAAAAATGATTATCGCCCCCTAAATTTGGGAGTGCAATATTACCTAATAATTTTTAGAATTAAAAACGAATTTTAAAATTAGTTTTAGAAATATTTTATTTGCGAGAGTGGCATGTTGCAAGTTTTCTCTTTTAAAGATTTCAATCCGTTGGCTTAGCTTTATTTTTGGATAGTGAGAAACTTGTTTTTCTATTCTAACAAGTCTGGTCTTCTTTCTTGGGTTCTTTTTAAGGCCTCATCATGTCGCCAGTTTTCTATTTTTGCTTGGTCACCGCTCAAAAGAATTGCTGGCACTTTATGTCCGTTCCAATCAGCTGGACGAGAATATACCGGAGCATCCAACAACTCTCCTTGGAAAGAGTCTGAAAGGGCAGAGGTTTCATCATTAAGTACGCCTGGAATTAACCTTACTACTGCGTCCACTACAATTGCAGCAGGTAATTCTCCTCCGGATAAAACATAGTCGCCAATGGAAAGCTCTCGGGTAACGTAAATATCTCTTATTCTTTGATCTATTCCTTTATAATGTCCGCATAAAATCATGATGTTTCCTTTGCTGGAAAGCTCGTTTGCAATGGTTTGGTTAAGCGTTACCCCATCCGGAGTCATAAAAATGATCTCATCATAATCACGCTCAGATTTCAATTTTTCGATACATTTTGCGAAAGGTTCTATTTGCATTACCATTCCGCTGCCACCACCGTACGGGTAATCGTCAACACTTTTCTGTTTATTATGCGCATAGTCTCTGAGATTATGGACCACAATTTCTGCTTTGCCTTTATTTTGCGCTCTTTGCAAAATAGAGTGCGCAAACGGACTTTCTAATAATCCTGGTAAAACGGTAATAATATCAAAACGCATCATGTTGTTATTGTTTTATTTAGCTTTCAGCATTTTGCCTTCAGTTAATTTAACTATAAATCCAAAAGTCCTTCGGGCAAATCAAAATGAACTGCTTTTTTCTCCATGTCTATTTCGGCTATAAATGCTTCGTTAAGCGGAATTAGCACTTCCTTTTCTTGATATTTTAGGATTGCAATAAATTGTTGAGGATATTCCTGTACGTCTAAAATTTCCCCTAAATCGCCCGTTTGAATATCATCTGCGGTAAAGCCAATTAAATCCGTAAAGAAAAACTCGCCTTTTTTGCGTTTTGGTTTTAACTTATTCGGTAAAAAAATCTTTCGTTTGGTAATGGGGCTAGCTTTATCAATATGGTCAATATCCTCAAAATTAAAATAGCCGATCATGGGCATCGGAATCTTGTAATTGCTTACAAAGTAGGGAACCAGCTTGTTATTTATTTCAATAAAAACAGCATTTATCTTCAGTTTTTCGGGTTCATCAAAGGTAAATGCAACCTGCACTTCGCCTTTTAAACCTCTGGTTTTACTGATGTAACCTATTTCAAAACAATCTTCAACTTTCATTTGAACTGCGAAGATACAAATAAGTTGAAAGTCAAAAGTTAAAAGTAAAAAAGCTTGAAAAGCCTAACAAACTAACAACGAAAAACCTAACGACCTAAAAATACTACCTATCCAAAGCATCATTAACCAATTGTTCAAACTGATTATAAAGCTCTTTTTTATGGATTGCGGGATAAACTTGCGTCATTAAAACAGCAATTGATTTGCGTTCTGGGTCTATCCAAAAAGTGGTATTGAACGCACCTCCCCAGCTTAATTTACCTACTTTAGCGCCGTTTTTTAAGCCTTCCTCGGTCGCAATTTCAAACCCTAAACCGAATTTGTTTTTTCCTACATTAAGACTTCCGATTTGGTTGGTGGTCATTTCTTTAACAGATTCTGGTTTTAAGATTTGTTTGCCATCAAAACTGCCATTGTTTAAAATCATCTGCATAAACTTGGCATAATCCTCCACATTTGAAACCAATCCTGAGCCTCCAGAAAAATAAGTTTTTGCACCAACTATAGGGAAATTTATGTTATATCCTTTGCTAATTACAGGTAAACGTTCTAAGCGTCCGCTTTTGGTTTCGCCGTACATTACCGCAAGTCGGTTGCTTTTTTCTAAGGGTAAAAAGAAATAGGTATCAACCATACCCAAAGGTTTTAAAATAGCTTCATTAAGGTATTCATCTAGTTTTTTACTGCTGGCACATTCAATTACAGCACCTAAAACATCAATTCCTAATCCGTAAAAGAACTGAGATTGGGGCTGTACACCCAATGGCAATGTCCCTAAGGTTTTCATCTTATTCAAAATAAAAACGCTATCGGTTACAGCTAAATCTGGTATGCCATTTTTTTTATAGATCATACCCAAACGTTTGTCTGCAAAGCCATAACCAATGCCAGAAGTATGAGTCATTAAATCCTGAATTGTAATTTCTTTTACCGCATTTACAGTAGAGTAAGTAGTGTCTGTTGCGTTAAAAGTTAACAAAACCTGAGGGTTGGCAAACTCGGGAAGATATTTGGAAACTTTATCATTTAAGCTAAGTTTGCCATCTTCAACTAATTTCATTGCCGCAGCTGTAACAATGGGTTTGGTCATTGATGCAATCCTAAACTCAGTAGTTGGGCGCATTAACGCTTTTGTTTCTCGGTCCCTAAATCCAAACCCCTTATCGTAAACCACTTTGCCGTTTACGGCAACCAAAGCTGTAACGCCAGCCATCCAGTTATTTACTAAGCCCGTGGCTAATAAACTATCTATTCGGTCTAGGTTTTTTTCTTCAATACTTAACTTTTTAAGATTTGAAGCTGCTACTAAGCCGTTTGAAGCTTTTTGCGAACATCCGGAAATGACAAAATGCGTTGCGAATAGGAATGCAAAATATTTTCGAGCATGATTGGTAGCAGCTCGACGGTCTCGGCGGTACACAGGATGGGCCCGCGAAACCCCTGTTTGGCGAGTAACGGTAGCAGGCCGGAATGGTCCATGTGGGCATGGGAAAGCACCAGTGCATCGATGCTGGCGGCATCAAACTCAAAAGTCTCAACCCCCACCCGGTCGACGGCATCACCACCCTGGTG
>DASSWV010000375.1:0-2073 GCA_035704545.1 Pelobium sp. | reverse complement strand
TTTTGATTTAGCCCGTAAAAATAATATTGGATTGATTGCCAGAGTGCCGTTAGCCAGCGGTTTATTAACCGGTAAATTTTCAAAAGAAACCACTTTTGATAAAGATGACCACCGTAATTTCAATAGAAACGGTGAAGCTTTTGATAAAGGAGAAACTTTTTCGGGCGTGGATTATGAAAAAGGCTTACTTGCAGTAGATGAGCTGAAAAAGATTTTCCCGCAAAAAGATCTCCCACAAATAGCATTAAAATGGATTCTACAATTTCCAGAAATTAGCTGTGTAATTCCCGGAGCATCAAAAACAGCTCAGCTAGAAAGTAATTTAAAAGCTGAAGAATTGAACGATTTAAAATCAAAAGACCTGGAAGCAATCAATAATATTTATAATAAATACATCAGAAAAGATGTCCACCAAAAATGGTAGTGTTTTTCATATCATAAAAAAGTGAAAGAACTGCTAAAATAATCGGTATCAATAAAATAAGGCAGATAAAACCAATTATTACGGCTTTAAATTTGTCTTATTTTATCTACTGTTAATCAATAAATTTAAGATTATGGAACGTTCCGAGCTAGAATCAATTATGAGAATTATCTATCAGCAACAGCATTCATCTATTTTAGGTGGCATGCAAGCTGAATATGAAGAGTTGGAGCAATTAGGCTATGTAAAAATAAATTAGGAAGAAAGCCAACTAACAGCTACCATCACTCCGGCAGGAAGAGCATTTGTAGCATCCTTACATCCTGAAACCAAATAGTGCGTATGATTTATGGATAGCAAAGTGGATTTGTATGCCTTTGCATACATATTATAATATATACTACAGCTAAAAAAGGATTCAAGTGCAACCTATAACGAACTGTTAAACAACCGCTTATTTTCCTATAAATTCAATCTCTCTTTTTTGGTCTGCTCATTGGATAAGGCAAGCAAACAATTAAAATAAATTATGAAAAAATTATTTTTAGTAGCAGCAGCCTTGGTATTTGGCGGAGCTACATTTGCACAAACAGCAACTTCTACATCAACCACTCGTTTTGGATTAAAAGGTGGTGTTAATTTACCTAGTTACAAATTTGTAGACGATGATGAAAATTCATCTACTGAAAGTAAAACAACTATTAACTTCAATTTAACGGGTTACGCAGATATTCCAGTGTCGCCGTATTTTTCTGTACAGCCGGGAATATCTCTACAAGGAAAGGGCGCTAAATTATCTGATAATGATGAAGACAACAAGATTGAAGATAACGTTTTAGCAATTGAAATTCCGGTAAATTTGTTGGTTAACTTACCCGCAGGTCCTGGTAGCTTTTATTTAGGTGGTGGTCCATATGCAGGCTTTAATATTGCAGGACAAAGAGAAACTACCCTTTTAGGTGTCTCTACAGAGGACGATTTAAAATTTGGAACAGGTGATGATGACGATCTTAAAGCATTAGATTTCGGTTTCAATGTATTAGCTGGTTATCAGTTAAGTTCTGGTTTAAACTTTGGTGCCGGTTACGGATTCGGTTTAACCAACTTAATTCCTTCTAGCGATAGTAATACCAACGGAGAAATCAACAACAGACTTTGGTCTTTTACTGTAGGTTTCGCATTTTAATTACAAACACTTGTAAAACTTTGAGGCTGTCTCTTTTTAGAGATGGCCTCTTTTTTTGCTAAAATATTGATAGGAAAAGCCGTCAAAGGGAAGGATGAAATTCATTATTCACATACACCTAAAACTGAGACAATGTTAAACTTTGAATAGAAGGTGTTATCTTTAAAAGAAATATCAGCTTAACCTTTTCTTTAGCGTGTTCAAAGTATGATCAAAAAACTTACCTACTGTATTTTATTTGCTTGGATAGCTTGCGTAGCCACAAACGTGAAAGCAAACCCCGCTATTGACAGCTTAAAACGTCTTCTAAAAAATGATAAGCTTTCGCAAGAAATGACACTTGCTGAACTTTGCTGGGAATATAAATATAGTCAGCCTGATAGTGCAAAGTTTTACGGTTCCCAAGCAGTTAAACTTGCCTCTAAAAACAAAAACTTACCTGCCTTATCAATTGCCTACCATA
>DASSWV010000459.1:0-3691 GCA_035704545.1 Pelobium sp. | reverse complement strand
ATGATTTGTTCTTTTATATAGATTCTTTTTTAATTTAATACGTTTCAATCATTGCTTTGAGCTTTCTGCATTAAGCTTTCAGCTTTTCAGCCAATAAAGCGTTCCACTTTTGGTAAGCTACTTCTAGGTTGTTGGCTTTCGGCTCAATCAATTTGAGTGCTTTATTGTTAGCGAAAGCCTCATTTGCCGATGCAAAAATCCCTGCACCAATTCCAGCTCCTACGGCAGCACCATGACTTCCGTCATTATCATATAATTCTACCGGAACGCCAGTTATATTTACAAAGCTTTGTGCAAAAACATCGCTTAAAAACAAGTTCGCTTTGCCCGCTTTAATTACTGATGGTTGCATTCCGTTTTCTTTAAGGATGTCAAACCCGTATCTAAAAGAGAAGGCAATCCCTTCTTGCACTGCTCTAAAAATATGAGCCTGGGTATGGATGTTTAAATCGATATTCTCTAAATGAGCGCCTACAATTTTGTTGTTCAACATTCTTTCTGCTCCGTTACCAAAAGGTAATACCGATAAACCATCGCTTCCCACTTTCACGGTTGAAGCTAGTTGATTCATAGCTTCGTAATCTAGATCTGCAGCACCAATATTCTTTATCCAGCGGTTCAAACTTCCCGTCCCGTTAATGCATAGTAAGACACCCAATCTTTTGGCTTCCGTTGAATGGCTAACATGAGCAAAAGTGTTAACCCGAGATTGCTTATCAAAAAGCAGCTGATCAGTAACGCCGTAGATTACGCCCGATGTTCCTGCTGTTGCAGCAACTTCACCCGGCTCAGTTACATTTAGAGACAGTGCATTATTGGGCTGGTCGCCAGCTTTATAACTTATCCAAACACCAGGTTTTAACCCTAATTTATCTGCACATTCCTTTGATAAAGCTCCGTGGGTAGAGAAAACAGGGTTGATTTTCGGGATTAAATCCGAAGAAATCCCGTAATAATCCATTAACTCTTTTGAAATACTGTTGGACTTAAAGTCCCAGAAAACGCCTTCCGAAAGCGCAGAAACAGAAGTTGTAGCTTCTCCCGTTAGTTTCAAAGCAATGAAATCTCCAGGCAACATTACTTTGTCTATTTTTGAATAAATCTCCGGCTCGTTCTGTTTTACCCACGCCAACTTTGAAGCAGTAAAATTTCCTGGTGAGTTTAAATAATGTGATAAACAAAATTCTTCTCCCAAATCTTTAAAAGCTTTGTTGCCAATTTCAACCGCTCGGCTATCACACCAAATAATGCTTTTTCTTAAGCTGTTTCCGTTTGCATCTACCAAAACCAAACCATGCATTTGGTAAGCTATACCAATAGCTACAATGTCTTTTGGCTTATAGTTTCCACTGGCATTACATTTTAAAATGGCTTGTTGCACATTGCTCCACCATAAATCTGGAGATTGTTCTGCCCATCCATTTTTTACAGCAATAATCTCTGTTTCTTTTTCTGGATAGCTTGCGCTTGCCACATTTTTACCTGTTTGGGCATCTACAACAGAAACTTTGATGGACGATGTACCCACATCAATACCTAGTAAAAGCATTTGTATAATTTAGCGATTCGTATTTCAGTAATTTGAAAATCAAAAATAAATAAATTTTTTAAAAATGCAATCGATTGCTTAAAAATCTTTTCATAATATTGCATGAGGTTATGGAAAATCAGAAGCGTACCACCATTTATGACATTGCAAAGAAGCTGAATTTGAACGCTTCATCCGTTTCTAGGGCTTTAAGTGGAAACAGCAACGTTAGCGAAGCAACAAAGCAATTGATTTTAAAAACGGCTAAAGAGCTAAACTACCGCCAGAACAGCATGGCCTCTAACCTTAGAAAAGGCGAAAACCAAACTATTGGCGTGGTTGTGCCACGTATCAACCAAAACTTTTTTTCTAACATAATTGCGGGTATAGAGGAAGTTACTTATCAAAAAGGTTATAACTTAATTATTTGCCAATCTAATGAGTCTTACGACCGTGAGGTTAAATGTATCGATACTTTAATTAACCAACATGTTAGTTGCATATTTCTATCCATCAGTGCTGATTTCGAGAACAGCGACCACCTTAAATCCATAAAAGAACACCGGATTAAACTGGTTCAGTTTGATAGGGTTGATGATAGTTTAGATACTTATAAAGTGCTTAGTGGAAACGAAGAAGCAGCATTTGAGGCCGTTTCTCATTTGATTGAACAGGGGTACAAGCGTATCGCTTTGTTAGAAGGGCCACAAAACTTAAATATTTTCCGCCAGCGAAAAGCAGGTTATTTGGCTGCGCTAAACAAACATGGTTTCCCAATTATAGAAGACCTCATTAGAGAAAATGCTTGGACCAGAGAACTTGGTGCAAAAGCAACGGAAGATTTATTAGCTTTACCCGAACCACCGGATGCCATTTTTGCTTCAACTTCTGATTTTGCGGCCTTAGGAGTGTTAGATGTTGCACAAACAAAAGGTATAAAAGTGCCACAAGAACTCGGGATCTGTGGCTTTTCTAACGAGGCATTTACGGAAATTACACAGCCTTCGCTTACTACCATTGATCAATTTAGCAAGGAGATGGGGAAGAATGTAGCAAATCTTTACTTTCAAAAAATGAAAAAAAGTGGAATTGCCGACCAAGGCAAGATTGTAAACATCAAGCCCAAGCTAATCATCAGAAACTCCACACTTAAAAAAAGCTGAATCAAAAGATCACGACTAACCATTTGTCAAAAGCAAATATTCCTCCTGTTAAGTTGTCAAGAAAACCAAAATAATTTCGGTAGTACTGCTTTTAAATTTTTTGAGTATTTTTAGTTTTCCACAACTATAATAAGCTCAAAATAAGCAAAATACAGATATTCAGACAATCTAGGGCAACTATACTTTTTAGGCTGTGGAAAACTGGAATTCATTTATATCTCCAAGGAGTATAAATTTGATTAAAAACCCTTAAAGTTTTTTAATCTTAATAATTCTTTAACATATAAATTAAACAGTAATGGCAAAAGCTTCTACAACAAAAACTGCTAAGGGCCTCAAGTTCGAGCGTCACTTCAGCAAAGAAGGAAAAAGTGTTTACGATCTTTTTGATTATGACAAAAGATCTTCCGTAATCAGAAATCCTTCTGGAGACGCAGTTTTTGAAATGAACGATGTAGAAGTTCCGCACAGCTGGTCTCAGGTTGCTACCGATATTTTGGCGCAAAAGTATTTTAGAAAAGCCGGTGTTCCGCAAGCTGATGGTTCAACCGGTTCAGAAAATAGCATTAAGCAAGTAGCGCACCGTTTAGCAAATTGCTGGAAAGTTTGGGGCGAGCGTTACGGTTATTTTGCAACAACCAAAGATGCCGAGATTTTTTACGATGAATTAGTTTATACGATTGTTGGTCAGTTGGCAGCGCCAAACTCTCCACAGTGGTTCAACACAGGTTTACATTCTTCATACGGAATTACCGGTGGCCCACAAGGTCATTATTACGTAGATCCAAAGACAGATAAATTAGAAAAATCTACATCGGCTTATGAGCGCCCACAACCACACGCTTGCTTTATTCTCTCTGTTGAGGACGATTTAGTGAACGAAGGTGGAATCATGGATCTTTGGGTACGTGAGGCTCGTATCTTCAAATACGGTTCTGGTGTGGGAACAAACTTTTCCCGTATCCGTGGCGAAAGCGAAAAATTAAGCGGTGGCGGTTAT
>DASSWV010000426.1:0-5190 GCA_035704545.1 Pelobium sp. | reverse complement strand
AAACTGCAACCAAGCGTAAGCTTTTGCATGTTGTACTGCGTGGCCACATTCGTGAGCAGCAACTGCCGCAGCAGCAATACTTCTTCCATGATATACATCCGGAGAAAGGTTTACCGTTCTGTTTGCCGGATTGTAATGATCTGTTAATTGCCCATCAACAGAAATAATTTCCACGTCGTGGATACCGTGATCCGATAACATTTTACGGGCAATCTCTGCACCGCTGATAGCGGAAGACAAAGCAATCTCCGAGTATTTTTTAAACTTGCTTTTAAAACGCCATTGCACCGCGAAACCTGCTAACGCAATAACTATAAATAAAATAATTGCCATCTTCTTTTCTAATTAATTTATAATGATAAACAAAAAGTAGTCCTTTCAAAAATAATTGAGAATATATTGCGGATTTCTGACGAAAATCAATTTAAACAAAAAAAAGGCGAATTTGATAAGCAATGTCGTCAGGTGTGACTTGCCAAAATGGCAAACATCCACTTATTTGAAGCTGTTAAAAGTGCAAATCTTTGCTCATCACATAATCGTTCAGCACAAATTGATGGTAGGTAATGTCAACTTTTTCCACAACTTTATAACCCATCTTATCATAAAAAAACTTCGCTTTGTTATTTCGGTTAACGTTAAGCAATAATTCCGAAGCCCCTTGCGTTCTGCAATAGTCTTCAACGGTGCCAATCAATAACTTTCCGGCGCCACGATGATGGATGCTAGGATGGAGGTATAATTTCTCGAGCTTGTGAACTTTCTCGCTTTGCTTAGAAATGCTCGCAAATCCTTGTAAAACTCCACCGGTTTCCAGCACCATAAAGATATGCCCCGCTTTTATTTGGCGCTCAATGGAATCAATGGAATAAATCTCTGCAAGCATAAAACAGATTTGCTCATCACTGATAACACCTGCATAAGTCTTAGGCCAAATTTCATTTGCCAGTTTACTAATTACCTCAGCATCTGCAGAACCGGCGAATCTTATTTCCATCATAGCTCTTCGGCAATAAAAATAAAAGGGTTTTGGAAAGTTAAGCTGTAAAAACCATCCTTTTCTGTACCATACTTACCTGGTCCGATGAGGCTCAATCCCGATGTGGAAAGCTGACTGACCAAATTCTCTTGTAACACAAAAATAGTTTCACCAGCGGCTTTCCATTTACTAAATCCCGATTTTATCGGAAAAATCTTCTGATTGCCTTTAAAAATAACCACATCAATCAAATCTGTGTAAAACTGATACTCGTTGGCTTTAAAATGGTTACTGATTACGTTTACCGCCGGAAAACCCTCCCCAACCAAATATTTAAGGGCACAGTCTAAAACGTTTTCATCACAAGAAACCACTTTCACATGCTCCTGAAAATATAACAGGTTTGGGTCTTCCTGCGCCAATACCACATCAACCTTTACCCCTAAAGAAATCACTTTTTCAAACAATGTCAACGGCACCATAATCGTTGGCGACCATTCCAACAGTTGCCCTAAGTATTCCTCATTAAACTCACTTAAATCAAAAATTAAAAGTGCGGGCTCTTGTTTCTCCCTAACAATGTGATGGCTGGACATTTTTCTTCTCTTATTTTTACAGCATTAAGACCATAATTGTGCCCAAAATACTATTTATTGTTTAGTTACTGGTGGTTTACTGTTGTGTTAACCTTAATTTTAACAGAAATTAATTTGGGCGTTTATACACGTCATCCGCTATATTTTTTTTGCTCAATAGCAACCCTTCTGTCGCTCCAGCTCCAAACATTGTTCATGTATGCAAAAAAAGATGTCGCTTCTACCGTTAACGCAAAAAGAAATACCTTTTAAAATTAATATTCAATTTTAAGAATGACAGCTATTTTACCCTTTCTTTTATATTTGCGCTATGACAGAAAACACAGAAATCCTCTTAGAAAGGTTGAAAGAAAATAAAGTGCAATTTTCAGAAGTAATCTCAACAATTGAGTCATTGTACAACCATACGCCCACAGCCTTTAAAAACAGTGAAGCTTATAACGAAGCCTCACAAAACCAAGGTAGCGCAAAAGTTTTCTCCTTTGCCAAACTTCATAAATTATCAAAAGAAGATACCCTTTTACTTTTTGCAGAACATTACCAATCCGTGTTAAACACTCCCGAAGCTACAGACCATCAAAATATCCGCCAGTTTATAAAAAACGGCTGGGAAGGTATACAGTTTGAAGGCGAGGCGCTTACGGTGAAGTAGATTAGTGATTTGTTTTTACTTTGCCCAAGTAGGGTCTTTCGCAGAAGACCCTGCGTTCTTTTTTTTTAAGGTTTTCCGTTCATTGCCACAGAAGATCTATAATTTTTATTTTCTTCTTCTGGGCTCAGTGTCTCCTGCTGGCGGGAGAATTAAAGAGGGTGGTTGAAATTTGGATAGCGATTTGAAATCTATCTGCTTAACTGAATAACCTCCCCCAGCCCCCTCCAGAGGGGGACACCATAGAGCGGTTATCTTATTGTTTTTCGTTCAAGCAGGGTCTTTCGCAGAAGAACTGCATTTCAATTGGCAACAAAATTCCTTATCTTGTAATTTCAATCTTAAGAAATATGTCCGGATTATTTTCAAAAGCAAAAAACATCTATCAATTATTAAAAACGGTAGATTTTAACCAATTAGAAGCACTTTCTAAAAAGGTGGATTTACCAAAAGTAATGAACCAATTTAGCCAGCTTGATGAGCGACAACTAAATGGTTTAATGAAAATGATGAGTAGCGGAAATAAAAAGAAAAGAGAATTACCCCCAATCAACGGTGATTTCTACGAACTTTCAGACTCCCTTTCCCCAGAAGACCGGTTATTGCAACTTAAAGTACGGAACTTTATGGAAACGGAAGTGAAGCCTATTGTAAACCGTTATTGGAACCGGGCCGAATTCCCTTTTGAACTCATCCCAAAATTAGCAGAACTAAACATATGTGGTTTAACTTATGAAGGGTATGGCTGTGGCAACCGTTCTTTTTTAATGGAGGGAATCATAGCGACAGAAATGGGCAGAATAGATGCTTCCATTGCTACCTTTTTTGGGGTGCAAAGTGGCTTGGCAATGGGTTCTATTTATATTTGCGGTTCCGAAGAGCAAAAGCAAAAATGGTTGCCCAAAATGCAAAAGCTGGAGCTGATTGGCTCTTTCGGCTTAACCGAGCCAGAAGTTGGTTCGGCCGCAGCCGGCGGACTAACAACCACCGCTAAAAGAACAGGCGATACTTGGGTGCTAAACGGACAGAAAAAATGGATCGGCAACGCAACTTTTGCCGATGTTAATATCATCTGGGCAAGAGATTTAGACGACGACCAAGTAAAAGGCTTTATTGTAGAGAAAGACAACCTTGGCTTTTCTGCCAAAAAGATAGAAGATAAAATGGCACTGCGAATCGTACAGAATGCCGTAATTACCTTAAAAGATTGTGTAGTTTCCGAAGAAAACCGCTTGCAAAACTGTAACTCTTTTAAAGATACTGCGAAAGTTTTGCAAATGACCAGGGCTGGCGTTGCTTGGATGGCAGTAGGTTGTGCAAGGGGCGCTTATGAAAGTGCGTTAAAATACACCAGAGAACGGATTCAGTTTGGCAAACCCATAGCGTCTTTTCAGTTGATACAAGATCATTTGTTAGATATGTTATCAAACTTAACAGCTATGCAAACACTGGTTTTTCAGCTTTCCAAATTACAAGATGAAGGTAAATTGACGGATGAACACGCTTCCTTGGCCAAAGTTTTTTGTACCATGCGTACCCGCGATGTGGTAAGCAGAGCCCGTGAAGTTATGGGCGGAAACGGAATTTTGTTAGAATACGATGTAGCAAGGTTTGTAGCCGATGCCGAAGCCATTTATTCTTATGAAGGAACTAAGGAAATTAATTCGCTGATTGTAGGTAGGGCAATTACCGGATTTAGTGCTTTTGTTTAGCGATAATTAGTATTTTTTTAACTAACGCAAGTTTTCGATCTTATGAAATAATTATCTCGCCAAAGCACTGACCTTAGTTGCGCTCCTTTTCGACCTTGGCGGTTGCGGAGGTGGTGAAGAAGTTTAAGCACTTCCTTTGTAGCAACCGGCGCAGGCGAGAGTTTATTCAATTTAATAATTGTTTTTTATAGGCTTTCATGTGTTCGCTTTCGCTCGGGTTTTTGGTTACTTTTTTAGCGGAAAAAAAGTCACTGCCACTGCCCGGCATGAGGGCATTAAGCCGGTGCGTGAAGGCCAAAATTGACGATTAGCATAATAAAAGCAATATTCCATTAAGTATAAGACTCTAAATTCATGTTAACAACATTCTTTTAGTAAATATAAATAGAATCCATAAAAAATGAATAAAATAATTTCCACCTACGCCATCATTGCTTTGCTCTTTTTTCAAGCCTGTAACGCTCAGCAAAAGCTACCCCAGATTTCAGAGAAAGAAGTAGCGAGCGTACTCCAAACACTATCGGCAGATGACATGCGTGGACGCAGCGCAATGAACCCCGAAGATATTGCGAAAGCAGCAGATTTTATTGCAAACGAATTTAAAACCACTGGTTTGCAATTTCTTAATAATGAAACTAGCTACCGACAAGCCTTCAGATTACAAAATGTAGTGCCCATCGGCGGAAGCCTACGAGTTAATGGTGCTGTTGTTTCTAGTGATAATTATTTAATTTCTTCTGCACAAGAACAGGTAGAAGTAAAGCAGGTTCCCAAAGTATACAAAATAAAGAAAGGCGATGATTTTTTTGAAAAATACGCATCTATTAGCGATAGTAAAGAAGACCTACTCGTACAAATCGACGAAAGTTTTAAGCCATCCTTTCAACGACTTAAAGATTATTTAAGTCGCGGAAATATGTCGATTGGCGCAGTTGACAGCCCAACCATCATTTACCTCCTACAAAATTCAGAAGTCACGAGTCTTTCACTCACTTTTACTAACAAAATCTCTAGTGTGCCGATGTTTAATGTAGTAGGAGTGTTACCCGGGAAATCAAAACCGGGTGAATATGTGGTTTTCAGCGCACATTATGACCATTTGGGGATTATTCAGCCAGTAGGGCAAGATTCCATTGCAAACGGTGCAGACGATGATGCCAGTGGCGTGACGGCGGTAATTGAGCTTGCAAAATATTTTGCACAACAGCAAAACAATGAACGAACTTTAATTTTTGTTGCTTTCACAGCCGAAGA
>DASSWV010000415.1:0-3189 GCA_035704545.1 Pelobium sp. | reverse complement strand
TACTTTAATGATTCGCAACGCCAAGCTACTCGCGATGCTGGTAAATTAGCAGGTTTAGATGTGCTACGTATTGTGAATGAACCAACGGCTGCATCTTTAGCTTATGGTATCGGGTTAAACCCAGATGAACTAAAGACTGTTGCAGTTTACGATTTAGGAGGTGGAACTTTTGATGTTTCTATCCTAAAAATTGAAAACGGAATTTTTGAGGTTCTAGCGACTCACGGAAATACGTTTTTAGGTGGCGATGATTTTGACCGAGCAATTGTAGATTATTGGATTAAACAGAATAATCTTTCGGGCGAAATTTCGATGCAAGAAATCAGGTTAAAGGCAGAAAAAGCCAAAATAGCACTTTCCCATCAGAACTTATTCAACGAAAAAATCGGCAATATTTTTTGCACCATCGATAAACAAACTTTTGAAAGCTTAATTAGCGATAAGGTACAGGAAACCATTTTGGCCTGTAAAAACGCTTTAAAAGATGCCAATTTAACTGTTGCGGATATTGACGAAGTAATTATGGTGGGCGGCTCCACCCGTACAGCTTTAGTTAAAAAACAGGTTTCAGAATTTTTCGGGAAGCCCGTTAATGATACCATCAATCCTGATGAAGTGGTTGCTTTAGGCGCTGCTTTACAAGCCGATGTTTTATCTGGAAACAGAAAAGATATTTTATTGCTGGACGTCACTCCTCTTTCTTTAGGGATTGAAACGATGGGCGGTTTAATGGACACAATTATCCCGAGAAACTCTAAAGTACCCACAAAAGCCGGCCGACAATACACTACTTCTATTGACGGACAGGTAAATATGAAAATTGCCGTTTACCAAGGCGAAAGAGATTTGGTAAAAGAAAACCGTAAACTGGCAGAATTTGAATTGAAAGGAATTCCATCAATGCCAGCAGGTTTGCCAAAAGTAGATATTAACTTTTTGCTTAACGCTGATGGAATTTTAAGGATTCAGGCGGTAGAATTGCGTTCTGGTGTAAAACAAGAAGTGGACGTTAAACCCACTTACGGACTTAAAGATGAGGAAGTGGAGCAAATGCTTTTAGATTCGGTTACCCACGCCAAAGATGACGTTGCGCAACGAATGATTGTGGAAGCTAAAACCGAAGGCGAACAGATGGTGTACACAGTCGAACGGTTTTTGACTAAAAACGGAAGTTTCTTGAACGAAGAAGAAACTGAAAAGACCAAAGAATTAGTAACCAATTTAAAGCAGGCTGTGCAAAATTCTGATAAGGACGAGATTTTAAATGCTATTGATATTTTAAACGAATATACCCGCCCTTTTGCCGAACGCTTGATGGATGTAGCCGTATCGCAAGCGATGAAAGGAAAAAATATTTAGAAAACATTGTATAGATGAGATTTTTCTTTTTTGAAATAAACTTCTGTTATAAGACCATTTAACCTTATAAATAACTCTTCTTAAAAAATCAAAATATTTCAACAATTAGCTAAGAAGAAAAAAAAATATTTAAGATGTGTGAAACATTAAGGAATTAATTGTATTTTTCAATTGCGAACTAGCCAGTGTGGTTAAAGGGGCGGTATGGTTTGTCTCATTAACTGAAATTATCTATAACGATATGAAAAAATCAGATCATCAGAATATAATTACTATTACGTCTTCAGAATTTGCCTTTCAAAACCAAGAGAAACAGAAAAAATCAATAGAATTGGCTATTGCCAGCGAACAAATCCAGCAACAAAAAAGAGAAAAGAAAAAGAGAGAAGCAGAACTGCTTATTGCTAACGAACAACTCTCCTTTCAAAATGAAGAGCGAGAAAAAAGAGCCGCAGAACTTGCAATTGCCAATGATAAATTAATTCTTGAAAACATATATAAAGAAAAAAGAGCTGAAGAATTAGTAATCGCTAATAATGAATTGGCATTCCAAAATGCCGAAAAAGAGAAAAGAGCTAATGAACTAGTGATTGCAAATAAAGAATTGGCCTTTCAAAATCAAGAGAAAGAAAAAAGAGCTTTAGAGCTCCAAATTGCAAACAATGAACTTGAAAAAATTGAAGCTTATTTAAGAGACCGGATCAAGGATTTGGAAGAGGTAATGTTTATAACATCGCACAAAGTAAGGCAACCAGTAACTAATATATTAGGATTGGCAATGATTTTGGAAAAGCAACATTCTCATGAAGAAATGCTAAAAACCATAGCTTACATTAAAATATCGGCCTCAAAACTTGATGTTTTCACTACAGAGCTTACTTTGTTTATAAGCGAACTACAAAATAAGTGGAACGAAAGCTAGATTTAACTTATTTGTTACTATTGAGTAACTAAATGTTGAACCATCCGTAAAATGCAGTAACTATATACTGTTTTTACGTCCAATGAAATTATTTCTACTTTTAACTTCCTTATTTTTTATACAAACTGTTTTTTCTCAGTCGATCAAACGTTCCGTTTTATCGGCTCAAGGAAATTCCACAACTCTGCCATCGGGGATTTTTATTAGTCAGACTATAGGACAACAAGGGATTATTGGAGCTACTGGAGCTGGTGCTTATACCATACAGCAAGGTTACCAGCAAAATCTACAATCAGTGTACGCTCCTATTGTTGTAGTTAACCAAATGGATACCGAGGTTTACCCAAAACCATTTAAAGGAGTGGTTAACTTCAAGTTTTCGGAACCCATCACTTCACAAATCACAGTGATTTTGCATAACGCAAATGGCAATATAGTGTTTCAAAAAATCTATCCTGCACCAGATAAATTACTAACCGTTGACTTTGGGGAACTTGTCCCACAATCCTATGTAGTTCAATTGTTTGCAAAAAACTATCATTTTAAAAGTCAGCTTTTGGCGAATTAATACTTCGTTTAATTTTAACAACAACATTTATTGGTCATAATATGAAAAGAATCCTACTTGTCTTGTTACTTTTTGTTAGCGTACAAGCTTATGCTCAAACCAACGGAATTACTTACCAAGCGGTTATTATTAACCCGATAAGTAAAAATTCGAGTAGTGCCACCAGTATTCCTTTGGCCAACAAACAAATTTGCATGATGTTTAAAATTACCGATGCTAATTCTGTTTTAGAATATCAAGAAACCTATAAAACCACCACTGATGTTTATGGTTTAGTGAATTTAATTATCGGAAAAGGAACGCAGGTTGGAGGTTACGCTACAACTTTTGATAAAATCAA
>DASSWV010000409.1:0-2086 GCA_035704545.1 Pelobium sp. | reverse complement strand
TTGATTTTCAATCTTAGAAAGCAACAATAACGACTTGTTTAAACGTGTTAAGCGGCCAAGATTGTCCAATACAAAGCCAATATCTTTAAGTTGTTCCTCGTTTAAGTTGTTTTTTTCTGAAAAAAGCTCGAGCTTATTAATACTGATCGCTAGCGGCGTTTGCAATTCATGCGATGCGTTTTCTATAAAATGCTTTTGGTTTAAATAGCTCTTTCTTGATTTTTCTGTCAGTTGTTCCATGGTTTGGTTCAGCAGCTGAAACTCTTCAATATCAGATTCTTTTATTTTAAGAGTGGTCTCTTTCTCTATCCGAAAACTTTTTAGTTGTGAAATCAAACTGTGGAATGGCTTCCATATTTTTCGTAAGATGATGTTGTTCAGTAAAACAATGCTGATGAGCATTAAAAAATAGAGGATGACCAAATAGGTAGCTAAATTTTCAATCAGATCATCTTCTTCTACCATTGAAGTGATGACTTTAATTTTATAGTACGCTCCATTATCTTTAAAAATGCTTTCATAAACCCTTACAGGCTCATAGTCATTTTCGTTTTGCATAAACATCAAGGTATCGCGGTAGCTTTCCTTAAAATTACTGTACTCGTGTTGGTCAATTTTTGTAATTACATGGTTACCTTTCCTAAAATTTTGGTTTGCCAAGGCACCTTCTATCGATTCGGGGTTTTGTAAAATGAGCATCTTTTGGTTTTCCAGGCCGTCATCCAAACTATCGTAAATCTCATCCAATAAGGCATAGTAAAAAATCACTGCCCAAATGGTAATCAGCGGAAGCAGTAAAATCAGTAGGTATTTTGAGGTATAATTTAATAACTTCATTAAACGGTATCCAACTTATAACCTATTCCGTACACAGCATCTATATTAAGAGTGGAATGTTCTAGTTTTTTCCTTAAATTCTTGATTTGAGAGTAAATAAAATCAAAACTATCCGACTGATCGATATGGTCGCCCCAAACGTGTTCTGCCAAGGCGGCTTTAGTTACCAATCTTGATTTGTTAGCGATAAGATACAAAAGGATATCAAACTCCTTACGGTTTAAAACAACCTCCTGCTTATCTATCGTGATATTTCGGTTTTCTGGATCTATTAGTACGTTGCCAACTTGCATCAGTTTGTTGCCATCAAAATACTTTCGCCTTAACAAAGCTTTTACCCTTGCATGCAGTTCGGCCATGTGGAAGGGTTTGGCTAAATAATCATCAGCACCTTCATTAAGTCCCAGTAGCCTGTCATCTAACGAATTTTTTGCGGATACAATAATTACCGCATCGGTTTTACCAAGACTTTTAAGCTGGCTCAAAAGCTCGAACCCGTTGCCATCTGGCAGATTAATGTCCAGTAAGATACAATCATAGTCGTAATTGCTGATTTTATTAGTTGCGGTAGCATAATCTGGAGCACTTTCAATAGTATAATGTTCTAGCTCTAGGGTCTGCTTCATGTTTTCAAGCATTTGTGGCTCGTCCTCAACAATTAAAATCTTCATATCCAGTTCATTTTAAACAAAAGTAAAACCAGTTTCTAGAAACAAATGGGAATTTTAACTAATAGATTCTACTTTTTGGGGATTATTGTGAATTTTTGTTGTGCTTGTTAAGTTAAAGCATCCTCAATCAACAAACGATAAAAATCTGTCATTGTCATCCCCGAAGCTTTTACCTGTTGAGGAATTAAACTGGTATCAGCTTGCCCGGGAACGGTGTTTATCTCAATAAAATAAAAATCTTCCGTAAAGTCTTGCAAAATAAAATCAACCCTTACCACGCCTTTACAATTAAGTTTTGCAAAAACATTGTTCACAATCTCTCCTATTTTCTCAGTTTGCTCAGTAGAGATTTCTGCGGGCGTAATTTCTTCTGTTATGCCTTTGGTGTATTTTGCCTCGTAATCAAAAAACTCTTTCGAAGATTTTATCTCGGTAATTGGCAGCACCACCACTTCGCCTTTTGCTTTATAAATACCCACTGTAAATTCTCGCCCGTTGATAAACTCCTCTACCAAAATCTGAGAATCTTCGGCAAAAGCCTTATCTAAAGCACCATCTAGCTGTTCCCACTTCGTCAC
>DASSWV010000407.1:0-4230 GCA_035704545.1 Pelobium sp. | reverse complement strand
TGCCGTTGTAAAACGCGGAACGCCTTATGTGGATACTTTGAAATATGCAGCCTAAAATTGTTGAAAACTTTAACGGAAACCACTTGGTTTAACCATAGAATACGGGCGGGGCTTTTACCCGGAATTGTTCTTTTGAAAACGTTCATTTCTCGTATCCGTAATTTATCAACCGAAGACGAAAATCCCGCCTGGCGCATAGCCGTTGTTACCTGCTGGCCTTCCTTTCGATATTGTTGTCAGCGTTGGCAAAGATATACTCTTTTGCAATTTTTGGTGGTGCGTTGGCTGGCGCGAATTGCAAATGGGTATGGCTTTATGCGTTGGCAATTTGATTTATTTTCTTTAATTCTGCTGTTTTTCTGTCAACATATAAAACTACGTCTTTTATTACCAATTTTTGAATGGCGGAAATTAAAGTTTCCATTAATTCAAAATCTGGCTGATTATTTTTTGAAGGTAAATACATTTTAAAATCTAAACTTTTGGAACTTCTCAATTTCTTGCCATAAGAAAATTTACCATTTACTGATTTTGCCATCGCTGTTGCAAAATAAATCATTGTTTCTTTTGAATAATCTTCATTATCACTCCAATAAACACCTGTGTCATCACCTGCTCCAAAATCATAATTTCTATAAAAAGTGTTTCCAAAAATATCTATTGTAATTGAATTTTTCGGAAAACTTGCTACTGGATTGGAAATATAATTTACAACTCCTGTGTTTGTTATACCTGCCATCACAAAAGGAATTTCTCCCGAAAATTGGTCTTCTTTTCTTAATCTTCTTCCTTGTTTTATATTATTAAATAGATGATTGAATGTAAATAATTGATAATCAGTTAAATACCCCCCCCCCATTTATATTTTTATCGTTTCTAAATGCTTCCAAAACCGATTTTTCTTCCGATGTTAAAATATAATTGCTAAGTCCGGTAGCTGATAAATATGTTTCAAGTTTTGCAATACGCTCCGTTTCAAGCTCTTTTATTAACCTTTCCATAAATTCAAAATCTATCTTACCATTTTTAACAGGAAGGCTTATAATTGTATTTTTTAATTCAATTTTTGTCGCTTTGTTATTATACGAGTACTTGTTTTTTATTACTCTGTCAATTGAAGCAATAATAAACATTTGATTCATTCGGTTCAATTTATCACATTGCAATACACTTGTTGCACCGTGACCATCTTTTAAATAAAAAGGTGTTTCTAAATAAACAATGTTTTGATTGTTTGAATGAATTAAAATAGTCGGTTTTCCATTTGGGTTATTTAAAACTTTTTTTGTTAGTTGGTTGTAAGAGATTATACCATTGTTAATGGTAGCTTGACCATAAAAAGGATATATACTTTCTGTTTCATCTTTTAAATCTTCTAGTTTCAGGGGGTCAATTTCTTTTTGTGATTGCCATTGTAAAACGTCTTTAATTCTATACTCGCCCCACTCAACTTTTTGTAGCTTCTCGTTGAGCAGGGCATTTACTTTCCCAAGCTTTTATCTAATATGTTTTGTTCTTTTAAAACAGTACTTACTTCCCAAGTTAGATAGTTACTTACCGTTTCTTTAAAGTCTTGTAAATTAGGTTTGGTGTCGATAGGTGCTGATTGATTCCAGTCAGTTCCGTTTTTTGGGTCAACAGTTCCTTCATAATAATCTTTTTCGGAAAAAATGTTAAGTTTGCTTTTACCGAATCGTACTAAATTGGCCAATTCTTCATATCGTTTTTTGGCAGAGCCAGTATCTCTTAGGTTATTACTACCTTTTTTTCGGTTAGCTCTGCTGTAACCATCATTGGAAAAATCAATAAACTTCACCATTTCATCTTTATGATGTTTTTCATTTACTTTAAAAACATAAATGTTGGTTTGAACGCTGGATTTTCCAATGAAAATATCCACTGGCATTCTGATGCTTGCCAACAAGGTGTTTTTTTCCAAAATTCTTTTACAATAATCCTTGGCCCTACCTGAACCTGATGAGTTTTGAATAATAATGGCTGCATAACCTTTGTTCATCATCCCAAGGGCTTTTTCGACAAAGTTCATTCCTTTTCCAGGTGCAGAATATGGCGGGTTTAATATAAATGCATCCGCAGGAAATTTACTGTATGTTTTTCCAAAACCGTATTTACCATCAAAATCTTTAATTGAATCAATGTTCAAAATGTTCGAGCTGCCATCTCCCATTAAAATCATATTGAGGATAGCCAACATATAAACACTTGAAAGCAACTCTAAGCCGAGCAATTGTTCGGCTTTTATTTTGATTTCCTTTTGGGTTAGTTCTTCGGGCGAAGTGATGGTGTTTTTGGCATCAATAAGCATTTCGTTCATAGCCGCAACCAGTAAACCCGCCGAACCTGTTGCGAAATCCCATACATAAGAATCTTTGTTTACTCTTGCTAATTTTACTAAAATCGAAGCAATATAAGAAGGCGTAAGTACTACATCGTTTAGTTTATCTTGAGAAAAACCAAGCCAACCATACATTTCATTAAATAGTTTTCCTGTAAAATCGGTTGTCAAACCTATTTTGTAATATATGCCTAAATCATCAACAATTTTGGTAAAGACTCTTTTAAGTTGACTTTCTCCGTTTTCAACTTTGTTAATATTGTTGGTTAAAAGTGTATTGGATAAAGTTCTAATAATTAAATCTTTCTTTTCCTTTGGTAGTTTTTTTTCGTCTAAAAATGCTTTTATTTTTCGAACAATTATTTCTCCGTCAGTATTGCCAACTTCAATGGAAGATTTTAAATCTGATTTTTCAAGAGGGGTTACTTTTCCGGGTATTCCGAGAGTTGCTATAATAGAAGCGGCAACGAGATAAACGCGGTCATTTTCGCCCAATCCTTTTTCGTTTTGATAAATATCATTGTTGAGCCTTACCAAACTTGCATCAATCTCTTTTTCTCGTTGTTCTTTTAATTTGTCAAGTTCTTCTTGTGTTAGGTGTAAAGTTTTTATTTTCCCAATAAATGCATCAAAATTTTGCGGTGCTAAAAAAGAAAAGTCTGAATATTCTCCAACTTTTTGTCCAGCTCCAAGATTGCTTTTCGATACATAATATACGCCTATTTCGTGCTGTATTTTTCCAGTTTCATCTTTGTAACCAGTCATCCCGATAGCAATAATATCGGTGTAACTTGTGTGATGAAGCAATGCGTTTGCATAATGCACTGCTCCGTTTACGGCAAACGAATTAATGTTCTTAAAATGAGGTTCGTTTTTAGTAGTTCTATTTTCAACTTGTCCGTCATTGCCAAGTTTTGCGAGTTTGTCTTTATAGCCTTTGTACTCAATAAGGATAGGGAAGAAATCTAAATTTTTATCTCGCAATAGGATTTTTGCGTCTGGACGATTTGCTCCAGCTCCGCCATTTTTAGTATAGTAGTCAAAAAGGGCTTTGTCTATCTCAGTATTTACGGACTCTTGTTCTAATTTGTAAGGTAATTTATATGATTTAAGCCAGCTGTTAGCTAAATCTGCAATATTTGGTTCTATTGATTGTGCCATTATTTTTTTCTTTCAATTAGTAATTCTTTGACTTCTACATTTAGGATTTCCGCAATTACGTACAAGTCTTCCAAACTCGGTTGTCTTTTATTTCGAGCATACTCATTTATTGTATTATAGCTCTTGTTTATTTGTTTGGCAAGCCAAGTTTGGGTAATTCCTTTTTCCTTTAGGACTTCTTTAATTCGGTTCATTTTTAAACCTTTTTTTAAATCGGTCGAAAGATAATAAAAGGTCACTAATATTCAGGGTAATTATTCATTGTATTATGTTGGGTGGCGGTGGTGAAGGGCAAGCTCTTTTGGTTTTTTCAGCGTTGGCTTGTGCGTGGGCAAAAACCAAACCCGCCTGCCGGTCGGGCAGGTGTGCTGTTTATACGGCTGGTTTTTCAATCGAAGCTGTAACGTTGTTTAGGCTTGCAGGTAACTACTTTTACTACCATCTTTCTCAATGATCACCATATATAAATTCCCATAAACATTCGCGGGTATTTTTTCATATTTGTCTTCGCCCAAAATTTTATTGATCAGTTTGATAAGCGAGTCCTGATGTCCGACGATCAATACGGTTTTGCCGTAGGTTTCTTGCATAAATTCATCGGAATAAGCACGGTAGGCTTCGTAAAAATTCAATTCCAATTTCGTTTTGTCCAAGGTGGGGATGACCGTTTGGATGGTGCGGGTGCTGTTGGTGCTGTAAATCGCGTCCAAATC
>DASSWV010000387.1:0-3229 GCA_035704545.1 Pelobium sp. | reverse complement strand
ACCATCAGAAGGTTACCACGGCTTAGTTTTTAACGATGTTTTTGGTAGCGCAGGACCTTTCGGAAACATTCAATTTGCAATTAGAGCCCGTGTAGAAGGTTTAAGAGATTTTGGCCCGGCTATTTCTCCCTTCAACTCGTTCTTAATTTTACAAGGTATCGAAACCTTATCATTGCGTATGGAGCGTCATGTCCAAAACACGCAAGCGATAGCAGAATGGCTAGAGAATCATCCGAGTGTAGAAAAAGTAAATTATCCAGGTTTGGCGAGCAGTCCAGCTCATGAAAATGCAAAAAAATACCTTAAAAAAGGATTTGGTGCAGTATTATCATTCGAACTAAAAGGTGGCAAAGAAAGCACAGCTAAATTTGTAGATAATTTAAAGATGATCAGCAATTTAGCTAACGTAGGTGATACTAAAACATTAATTATACAGCCATCAATCACTACGCACCAGCAATTAACAGATGCCGAACAGTTAGGATCAGGTGTTACTCCAACTTTGTTGAGGTTATCTGTGGGTATTGAGCATATTGATGACATCAAAGCGGATATTGAACAAGCTTTAGCCGCTGTAAAATAAGGAGTTTAAAAAACGCTAACTGGTTTTGTTTTGCATTTAAGAGCTGTGGGTAAAAGCCATCAGCTCTTAAATATTTACATCAGCAATACCGCAAAATAATTTAAGAATAGCATAATGAGTAAAAAACTAAATATTGGTCTGTTTGGGTTTGGAGTAGTTGGCCAAGGACTTTATGACATCACGGTCAGTAGAAACCTTAACCTCGAGTTCAAAAAAATTGCGATTAAGGATCCTTCCAAAAAAAGAACGTTGCCCGCAGAACTTTTTACCACCGACCAGTGGGAAATACTTAACGACCCAGAGATCAACACCATTATTGAACTAATTAACGATGCAGATGCAGCTTACGAAATAGTTGCTTATGCGCTTAAAAATGGTAAAAATGTAGTATCGGCAAACAAAAAAATGATTGCGCTACATTTAGAAGAACTGGTTAATTTACAACAAGCGCATGGCACTTCGTTGCTTTATGAAGGTGCTGTTTGTGGCAGTATACCCATCATCAGAAATTTAGAAGAATATTATAACAACGAGCTGTTGTACGCCGTTAGCGGAATTTTCAACGGATCGTCCAATTACATTTTATCAAAAGTTTTTAACGAAAACCAGAGCTATAACGATGCATTAAAAAAAGCGCAAGAATTGGGTTTTGCCGAAACTGACCCTACTTTAGATGTGGGCGGTTATGATGCTAAGTACAAAGTAGCTATCGCCACCGCTCATGCGTACGGTTTATTTGTAAATCCGAATGACATATTGAACATCGGTATCCAAAATCTGCAAAACAGTGACTTACAATATGCCAAAGAAAAAGGACAAAAAATTAAATTGGTGCCCGTAGCTAAAAAGCAGAACGACAATGAAGTAAGTATTTACGTATTGCCTAAGCTGGTAAAAAAAGAAGATTTTTTGTTCAACGTGGAAAATGAGTATAACGGAGTTAGCGTACAAGCTGCTTTTGCAGATCAACAGTTTTTCTTTGGGAAAGGCGCCGGTGGCCATCCCACTGGAGCGGCAGTGTTCTCAGACATTTCTGCTTTACGCTATAATTACCGTTATGAGTACAAGAAAGCTCAAATAGAAGAAAAAATAAAGTTCAATAACGAAGAAATCATCCAAGTTTATTTAAGGTTTAACGAAGAAAGCTTGCTTAAAAAACTCCCTTTTATTGATATTGAAGAAAGTTTTTCTTGCAAGCAGTACCATTATATTGTGGGTTCAATTAAGCTAGATGAGATTTTTAAAGCAAAAAAAATCATTCTAGAAGATGGTGCTTTTATTGCCGATACCGGTAATTATGTTTCATCAGAAGCGGTAGAGGTGGTTGAAGAAGTCTGCAGCAATATAGATTAGTTTAAACCTCAGTACTTTATAAAACCCCTTTCTTAGCTTAGCAAGGGGGCGGCTTGGTCATGGGAAATGCCCCACTGTAACGAAGAGAAATCCCATATCTTCCTTGGATGAACTATCGAGAAACAGACCAGAAGAGCTCAAAGTGATCGTTCTGGACAATGGTGCTTTCCATCAGGGCAAAACGCTTAAAATCCCTGACAACATTGCCCTGATTTTTCTTCCTTCCCATTCTCCCGAACTCAACCCCGCAGAACTGGTCTGGCTGAATATGAAAAGAAAGATGACCAATAAAATCTATAAAACAATGGATGAGCTAAAACTTGAATTGAAAAAAAATTGTGGAAAACCTCGTGAACCAAAGAGTTTGTTAGCGGACTATAAGGGTTCAACTATTTGTTTAACCAATTAGACTATTTTATATACATCATTGGTGTTATTTTGACTTTACGATTTAAAGTTTATTGTAAAAGTAGTTCCCCTATTCTTTTCACTTTCAACTGAGATAGTCCCTCCCAGTTCTGTCACTTGTTTTTTAACTAAGAAAAGTCCAACACCTTTTGCATCGGAATTGGTATGAAAGGTTTGATTTAAGCCAAAAATTCTGTCTTTTGCCTTTACCATATCAAAGCCAATGCCGTTATCGGAAACAACCAATTGCTTAATTCCGTTGCTAATCAATGTTTTAAAAACAATTTGTGGAGCAACTTTTGGCCTGTGATATTTTAGGGAATTTGTAAGGAGGTTAAGAAGAATACTTTCCAAATAGCTTTTATTGAATTCTACTTTGTTGAAAGCTGTAAAATCAGTTTCTATAACCGCTTTATTGTTTATGATGATGGAACTTACTGATTCACGAACGCCCGCTAAACAACTTTCTATGTTTACGGTTTGCATACGCGATTTTGCGTTTACCTCTTTTTGAACAAGTTCGTTAATGTAATTCTCAAGCGTGTTGCTTACTTTTTCAGTTGATTGTTTAATGAGATTGATAAGCTTTAGATTATCTTCATGGTTTATTTTATCGTAATCAATCAAATCAAACAGGCCTCTTATATTTGCTAAAGGCGAACGTAAATTGTGTGAGGCCAAACGAGCAAAATGTTCTAAATCACGGTTTATTTGGGATACTTCTTTAAAAAGAAGCTCTTGTTTTTCTTCAAGCTTTTTACGTTCAGTTACGTTTTTGGCAATAGCAAACACATAACGATTCTCATACGCTGGAATGGATGTCCAAGAAAGCCAAACGATTTCTCCTGATTTTGTTTTGTAGCGGTTTTCAAAGTTGATCAGCGG
>DASSWV010000303.1:0-2160 GCA_035704545.1 Pelobium sp. | reverse complement strand
CTTCGGGGTTTGCTTAGACGTTATCGGATTATTTTCTTCCAGTTGATACCTGTTGTCATTTAATTTTTTCAAAATCTCCACATGATCAATCAAAAAATCGGCATTTGCTGTAAAAAGTTCTAACTCTAACAAGCTGATTTTATCAGTACTAGCTAAATACCGTTGTTGCTCGCTTAACTCTTCAATAATATTTCCGATTTTTTTTAAAATCTGTGACTTATTCATCATGATATTAGAAACGTATATTTTGGGTATTTATGTTGGTAAAACGCTATCAAAAATAACATATAATTCTGATATTAGCCGAAAGGTTTACCGCAATTGAGTCAATTATGTTTAATGACGAAAGGTTTAAAAGAAGATATGAATTGGGCGGTAGCATTGAAGTTATCTGTGGCTCAATGTTTTCCGGAAAAACCGAAGAATTGATTAGGCGCTTAAAAAGAACACAGATTGCCAAACTACAGGTAGAAATTTTTAAACCAAAAACCGATACCCGATACGATGAAACAGCCGTAGTTTCTCATGATCTAAATTCCATCCATTCTACACCTGTTGAGCATTCATCAGCCATTTTATTGTACGGCGGCAATTCACAGATTGTTGGTATTGATGAGGCTCAATTTTTTGATGATGAACTCCCAGATGTTTGTATTAAGTTAGCCAATAAAGGCGTTAGGGTAATAATTGCAGGTTTAGATATGGATTTTGAAGGTAGACCGTTTGGACCGATACCTGCATTAATGGCTATTGCAGATGAAGTAACAAAAGTACATGCCGTTTGCGTAAAATGTGGCGGTTCAGCTTTGTTCAGCTATCGCTTGGCCGAAAGTAAAAACCAATTTTTATTAGGAGAAAAAGAAAATTACGAACCTAGATGCCGGGTTTGTTTCAACATTAACTAAATCATTCCAAAACAATCATTTTTTTTGTTATTCCCTGTCCCTTAAATGTGCATCGGTAATAATAAATCCCCGACTTTAAACCGGTCAAACCTATCGGGTAAATATAATTTCCTCTTGCTAAATCATCAGCAAATACTTCTTTGACTTTTCTCCCTAAATAATCGAAAATTTCTAAGCTGGTAAAGCCATCTTCAGGAATATTGATGTTCACACTTGTTTCTCTCTTGCCGGGGTTTGGGTAATTCTGTGAGATTTCAAATTTATCGCCAACAGGCTTAAGCTGGTCACTATATTTTTCGGTTGCCGCAGATGCAGAGCGCTGAATATCTTCTATATCATCACCAACAATTACGGCAAAAGCAATTTTAACGCTTTTTTTAGGCAAGATTGCATAAGGGCCATTGCCAATTACGCACATGACATCCAGCCCCTCCCCACTTCCCAATGCAGTTGCTTTAATGCTGCTAGACAAGGTTTCGTACTTTTCAGCAGTTGAAAAATTACCGTCGTAAAGCGGATCAGTTCCTAATTGGTAAGAAAGCGGATAAAATAAGGGCGGTATATCCTTAGTCAACTGCTTAACTGCAGCATAAGGGCTTAATGGGGTGCTTGCATAAACGTAAGCTAGCTGTGCCACTTCGTCATATTTCAAAAAGTTTTTCGAGCTTTCGTCAATATCCCAATCCGTAAATAATCCGATATAAACATTGTCCAAAGGAGCCTCGCTAGTATTTGTAACCTCATACTCAACAATTACATATTTATCATCCGGAGCAGATTTATAGGCGGTTTGTTGGTGTCTTACCAAAAGCCCAACCGGCAAAACACTTTTGCTATCGTTGAAAGTTGAAATTCCCTCATAGGCTGATTGGGGATTCTGAATCCTGGCCACCCCTTTTACCTTCACAAAATCATCATCGGTTGCACCGTTGGCAGATCTTGCGTTATTTGAAACTTGGCTAGGCGAAACACCAATCATTAACGCTCCTTCATAAAGCATTGAAAAATCTTTATAAAGCACCCCCAAACCATTGTGTGCATTGGCGTCACTATATCCTATCCTGCCATTACTGGTAATGGTAGTGTATAACTGGTTAACTGTAATGTTCTGATAATCGAGATTAACGGTACTTTCAAAAAACTCTTTAGCGGTATAGTTGATAAGTGGATTGCTGTATGTCAGCTGAAACAGAATGCTAGTATTTTCGGGGGTATTTATATTTACTACCACTCTAAACGCACCAACACTTTTAGT
>DASSWV010000261.1:0-6944 GCA_035704545.1 Pelobium sp. | reverse complement strand
AAAATCAGTTGCAATTATTCTTTCTGGGATTGTTTTGGCAAGTTGCAACAACACAAATAAATCCGACGCAAACACCGATAATCCGTTTTTTTTGGCAAGTACACTACCTTACCAGGCCCCAGATTTTGAAAACATAAAAACTGAGGATTTTAAGCCTGCTTTTGAAGAAGGCATGAAGCAAAATATCCAAGAAATTGATTCAATTGCGAACAATACAGCGTCGCCCACATTTGAAAACACACTTGTTGCTTTAGAAAAAAGCGGCTTACTTTTGGCAAGGGTAAATAATGTTTTCTCCCTGTTAACAGGAGCCAACACCAATCCAGATTTACAGAAAATAGAAGAAGATATTGCACCAAAATTAGCCGCACACAATGATGCTATCTATCTCAATAAAAAGCTTTTCGACCGTATTTCTGCAATTCATGAAGGTCCTGAAAAAAACAAACTCGACGCTGAGTCTAAGAAATTGGTGGATGTTTACTACGAAAAATTTGTTTTAGCAGGTGCTAAATTATCCGACAAGGATAAAGATCAAATGAAGAAGCTAAACGAAGAAAAAGCAACTTTAAGCACTAAATTTACTAGTTTATTATTGGCAGCTACCAAAGCGGCAACATTAAAAGTTGATGCAGCGGAAGCTTTAAATGGTCTTTCTGAAACCGAATTGAAAGCGGCAGAAAAAGACGCAAAAGACTCTGAAACTGGGAGCAAATATGCCATTGTATTGCAAAACACAACCCAACAGCCTTATTTAACACAGTTGACAAATCGCGATATTCGCCAAAAATTATTTGAAGCGAGTTATAACCGTACCGAGCAAGGCGATGCCAACGATACCCGAAGCGTACTTATTCGTTTGGCAGAAATTAGAGCACAGCAGGCTAATCTTTTAGGTTTTAAAAACTACGCCACTTGGAGTTTAAAAGATCAAATGGCGCAAACGCCTGAAGCTGTTGACAAATTTTTAAAGCAGATTGTACCGGCGGCAACTGCTAAAGCAAAAGCCGAAGCTTCAGAAATTCAAAGCTTAATTGACCAGCAAAAAGGTAACTTTAAACTAGCTCCTTGGGACTGGAACTTTTACGCAGAACAGGTAAGAAAAGCAAAATATGATTTGAATGATAACGAGATTAAACCATATTTTGAACTGAACAAAGTTTTAAAGGATGGTGTTTTTTATGCAGCTACACAACTTTATGGAATCACTTTTAAAGAACGTAACGATATCCCGGTTTACCATGAAGATGTAAAAGTATATGAGCTTTTTGAGAAAGACGGAACAGCAATCGGGCTTTTTTACGCTGATTTTTTTAAACGCGACAATAAAGCTGGAGGTGCTTGGATGTCGAACATTGTAAATCAATCTACTTTATTAGGCACAAAACCAGTTATTTACAATGTTTGCAACTACACCAAACCAGCAGCCGGCGAACCGGCTTTAATTAGTTTTGATGATGTTACCACGATGTTTCATGAATTTGGACATGCCCTACACGGTTTTTTTGCAAATCAGAAATACGTTACACTTTCAGGCACTAACGTGGCTCGCGATTTTGTAGAATTCCCCTCTCAGTTTAACGAGCATTGGGCTATGGAGCCTCGTGTTTTTAAAAATTATGCAGTGCACTACAAAACAGGCGAAAACATGCCGGAAACCTTAGTTGAAAAAATTAAAAAATCTTCAACTTTTAACCAAGGTTACCTGCTTACAGAAGTTTTGGCCGCAGCTTCTTTGGATATGCAGTGGCATAGCATCAGCAGTGACACAAAAATTGGTGATGCAAATAAATTTGAAAATGACGCATTGCAAAGAACTGGCCTATTGCTATATGAGGTGCCTCCGCGTTACCGTTCAAGTTATTTTAAACATATTTGGGGCGGTGGTTACGCTGCTGGTTATTATGCTTATTTATGGACAGAAATGTTGGATAACGATGCCTATTCTTGGTTTGAAGAAAATGGTGGAATGACTGCTCAAAACGGACAACGCTTTAGAGATATGATTTTATCAACAGGGAACACGCTGGATTATAATAAAATGTTTTTAGACTTTAGAGGTCATAACCCCGATATTATGCCGATGTTAAAGAACAGAGGCTTGGTAAAATAAACAAATGGGGCAGAGAAATTTGCCCCATTTTTGTTTACAATTCGTTTTGTTAAGCAAAGTCAGCTTATTAATTTCAAATGGATTGAACATTTGTTTTACAATTCGGTTTTTAAGAATCTTGCTTTTAGCCTTTAAAAAAATTATTACTTTGAGCACATGAAAAAATCAGGCTTTATTTTACTTCTTATATTTTCTACTTTTCACTTTGCTAATGCACAAAGTCTAAGCGCTAAATTAGAAACTGCTTATGCCAAATTTGCAAGCAACCCCGCTTTAAAGTACGCCACAGTTTCTTTTTCTGCAATTGATAACAAAACGGGGAAATCTGTTTTTTCCGAAAAAGAGAATACCGGCTTAGCTCCTGCTTCTACACTAAAAGTAATTACATCCGCTGTGGCGATAGATTTGCTCGGAGAGGATTTTACATTTAACACCTCCATATCTTACACTGGCGAAATTGCAAATGGAACTTTAAATGGCGATTTAATTATCAAAGGCGGTGGCGACCCCACTTTGGGCAGTGACCGGTGGGACAAAACCCAAAAGACCCAAATACTAAATAAAATACTGTTTAACCTACAGCAAAAAGGAATCAATAAAATTACTGGTTATGTAATTGGAGATGCTTCTGATTGGGATACGCAATCATTACCCATCGGTTGGATTTGGCAAGATATAGGCAATTATTATGGCGCTGGAACTTCCGCATTGTGCTGGGGTGAAAACTTTTTCGAAGTTGGCTTTACACCTGGGAAAACCGTTGGTTCTCCAGTTAAAAACAACGGCTTAAATTATCCGTTTTTACAAGTTACCAATGAGCTAACCACCGGCAATTACGGTTCTGGCGATAATGTTTATGCTTATTCAGCTCCCTATACAGATCAGGTTTTTTTACGTGGAACTTATGGCATCGATTTAAAAAAGCAGATAGGCTTATCTTTGCCAAATCCAGCACTCGCCATGGCTTATGATGTTTCAGATTTTTTAAACAAAAACGGTTACAAAACCGAAGAATACCAAGCTAAATATGATAAAACTGACAGGAAAGATGACAAGTTGCTTTTTACAATATCTTCTCCGCCTTTAAGCGAAATTATTTATTGGTTCAATCAAAAAAGCATTAATTTATACGGGGAACAATTGGTAAGAGTTTTAGCCGAGAAATTTGGTAAAAGCACCTCCATAATTGAAGGCGTTAAAGTAATTAATGATTATTGGGAGAAAAAAGGTATTGAGCCAGGTGCACTAAGAATATCAGACGGAAGCGGCCTTTCTCCTTCAAACCGCGTAACTACATTGGCAATGGCAAAAGTGCTTTCTGATGCAAAAAACCAACCTTGGTTCAATACTTATTTAAAAAGCATTCCTTTACGTAACAATCAAAAAATGAAAAGTGGCACTATTGCAAATGTGCTGGCTTACAGTGGCTATGCAGGTTCCGAAAACCAACTTAGCTTTTCGCTGATTGTTAATAACTACACCGGAAGCACTACCCAAATGCGGCAAAAAATGTACGCGTTTTTAAATACTTTGAAATAAGTTATAGGGTAATTTTAAAGCTTGAGCCTTTTCCATCGCCCTCACTAAACGCAGTTAAATTTCCACCGGCCTGCTCAATTATTTTCTTGCTGAGGTGCAAACCTAAACCAACAGAAGGTTCGTTATTTGTACCTTTACGTCCAGTATTTCTAGCATCTTTAAAAAGATTACGCTGATACTGCTTAGAGAAACCAATGCCTTCGTCTTTGACCTCTATTTCAAATTTGTCGTCGTTTTTTCGAGTAGAAATGCTTACTTCTCCGTTTGGGTAAGAAAATTTTACGGCGTTAGAGATTAAGTTTTGGAAAACCAAGGACAGGTTATTTTTACTTTTGTCAGTAATCAAAAGTTCTTCCGTCAAATTCAAAGAAAGGTTTAAGTTTTTGGCTTTTAGCAGATCAATTGCGTTTTCAATTTCTTCGCTAAGAAAAAGGTTCAAATCATAACTCAAATGTTGCTTAGCGCTTAGTGGAGTTCCGGTTTCCATCAATTGAGAGAGCAAATCGCTTAAATTACGTAGCTGTAGCTTTGTAACCGATTCAATTTTATCTACATACTCTTTTAGGTTATCCGTGTCAATTTTTATTAGTTCACAAAAACCAACTATTTGATTTAAAGGCGTTCTCAAATTGTGCGATACCAATGTGGTGATTTCTTGCTTATCGTTTGCCAATTTGTTTAAATGTTGAATTGTTTCTTGAACTAAGGCCATCAGCTTTCCGGCCTCGTCGCTGTAATTTATGGGTAAGCTAGGGATTACGCCAGTATCAATATAGTCCTTCAATGCCTTGTCGCTCATCAACAAAGGCGCTAATAATTTGTTTAAGAAATACAAAGTGACGGTTGTTGATAATAACGTGAATATTAACGCAGTTATAATAATTACTTTTGCAGAAAAGTAACTAGAAGAGTTTGTTAAAGAATAAACAATAATTCCTATCAATGGAATATGAATACCAACAAAAGCTACAAAAAGAAATTTTAAACTATAATTGTGTTTGACGATCGGAACTTGTGATAACCGGCGATAAATTAAATCCATTACCTTTTTTACGTTATTTTTTCAAATAAGTTTTGACGAAAACAAAATTTTATGCCAAAGGTCATTGTTATAGGAGCAGGTTTAGCCGGGATTGCAAGTGCCATTAGGCTGGCTACCAAAGGTTTTACTGTCCAAGTTTTTGAAAGCAACAATTTTCCAGGCGGAAAACTTTCAGAGTTTCAGCAGGGTAAATATAGGTTTGATGCCGGGCCGAGTTTATTTACCATGCCACAGTATGTTGATGAACTGTTTACTTTGGCAAATAAAAATCCGCGGGATTACTTTGAGTATCAACAACTAAACGAAATCTGTAATTATTTTTGGGATGATGAAACGCGTTTGACCGCTTTCGCCGATGTTGCCAAATTTGCGGAGCAGATTGAAGCAAATACCAGTTCAACAGCAGAAGAATTGCATCAGTTTTTAGCTAAAAGCGAAACCATTTACGATATTACCCACCAGGTTTTTCTGGAAAAATCACTTCATTTATTAAGCACTTATACCCATACAAATACTGCAAAATCATTTTTAAGGTTTGGGCAGATTGACGCTTTCCGTACAATGGCAAAAGCAAACGCTGCTTTTTTTAGCGATGAAAAAATGGTACAATATGCAAATCGATTTGCAACATATAACGGTTCAAACCCGTATCAAGCGCCCGCAACTTTAAACGTAATTCCGCATCTAGAACAGAATTTGGGCGCATATTTTCCAAAAGGAGGAATGTACAACATTACCAAGAGTTTGGTTAAACTAGCAGAAGATTTAGGCGTAAAATTCTATCACAACCAAACCGTAGACGAAATTGTGGTAGAAAATAAAAAGGTTAAAGGCGTTATGGTGGCCGGCAAATTTTTAGAAAGTGAGATAGTAGTTTCTAACATGGACGTTTATTTTACCTACAAAAAACTGCTAAAAGACCAAAAGCAACCTCAAAAGATATTGAAGCAGGAGCGCTCTAGTTCTGCACTTATTTTTTATTGGGGAATTAAAAAAGAGTTTAAAGAGCTAGGATTGCACAACATATTTTTCAGCGAAGATTACCAGGCAGAGTTTGACACCCTGTTTAAATCGCAAACCATCCATAACGATCCAACTGTTTACATCAACATCAGTTCAAAAATGCAACGCAATGATGCACCAAACGGTTGCGAAAACTGGTTTACAATGGTTAATGTGCCCAATAACACTGGTCAAAATTGGGATTCACTGATTGCTGAAACTCGTAAAAACATCATTTTAAAACTCAACAAAAACCTGCGTATTGATTTAGAAAGTTTGATTGAAAATGAAAGCATTTTAGACCCACGAACTATAGAAAGCAGAACGTCATCTTTTCGTGGCTCACTTTATGGCACCAGCTCTAACAGTCAGTTTGCCGCTTTTTTACGCCATGCTAACTTCAGTAAAAACATAAAAGATTTATACTTTGTCGGCGGAAGCGTACACCCGGGAGGTGGAATTCCCTTAGCCTTATTGTCTGCAAAAATTGTAGCTGATATGGTTTAGAGGCAGCTTAATAAGCCCTCTAAATGCTCTTTAATGCCATCCAACTCTGTGATTTTTGAGCCCTCTGTGGTAAAAACTATACGATAAATCGAACTCTTTAGTACATGATATTTTTTTTACCATATAGATACATAGATTTTAGCTGTTTAAAAGATGAGATAGTTTTGCTGAAGCCTTGCTTAAACAATCTCTGTGTGCCTAAAAAAGCCTTTTTTTCGAAATGAAATACCTATGTATGTGGGTTAAAAAAAATATCATGTACTAAAGAGGAAACATCAACTAACGTGAGTTTTGGGTCTTTTCTTTAGCTTAAAACTATTCTAATTGGCAATTTCAGCCTTCTCGCACAAGCTTTTTTCATCCTTGTTTATTTCTTTTTTATGGAATTCAAGAATACTTTGTATTTCCTGCCCTCTGCCGGGCAATGGCAGGCACTTTTTTCCGAAAAAAGTCCCCAAACCCGAGCGGAGCGAACACATGAAAGCCTATGAAAAGCAATAATTAAATTGAATAAACTCTCGCCTGCGCCGGTTGCTACAAAGGCAGTGGTATTATTTCTTCATCATTTCCGCAACCGCCAAGGGCGAATAAAAGCTCAACTAACACCAGTGCTTGGGCTGGATATTGTCGATACACCCAAAACTCACGTTAACCAAAGAAAATCATGGCAAAAAAAGAGAACACTGAAAATGCTTTACCATTAAAAATGAACTAGAGGAGAGTAATGCGTTAAAAAGACAG
>DASSWV010000255.1:0-8758 GCA_035704545.1 Pelobium sp. | reverse complement strand
ATAGAAAAGCCATATTTTGCCATTTCCCGCACTATGTGCTCGCTACAAATAATTATCCAGCAACATCCGTACGAAAAGGTAAATGGAAACTAATAAAAGTATACGGAGAAGGCGAAAACAGAGCATCTGCGTATGAACTGTATAACCTTGATAAAGACGAAGGCGAAAACAATAATTTAGCTAGTAAGATGCCAGATAAAGTTAAAAAACTGAATGCGCTAATTTTAGAACATGTAAATACCGTTGGTGGAATTTTCCCAGTTAAAAACCCAGCATACGTACCAGATACGCCTAATAATATGGGCAAAAGAAAAGAATTTCCATTAGAAAAATATATGATGTATTAAGCTGAATTGGTTCTTTAAAAAAAGAAAATCTGGGCGTTTATACACGTTGTGCGCTATATTTTTTTGTTGGTTGTCTCTTCGACCCCGCTCAGGATAACAAACAAAAAGGATGTCGCTACCATCGTTAACCGCAAGATTCAATGGGACTTCTCTGTTTTAAATTCACATAAAATGATGCAAAAAGAATTTAGATTAAAAGCCATTTGTAACTTATCCAGTTTTAGAATCTTAGTTGTTTTGACTTTCATTTGCTGTTTTTCAATTCAAATGATTGCCCAACAAAAAAGTAACACTTCAAAAATGAATGTTCTGATGATCGTTGCGGATGACATGGGAATGCAGATGAGCGCTTTAAACACTCCCGGTCTTCACACTCCAGCTATCGATAGTTTGGTAAAAAATGGTGTATTGTTAACAAGAGCCTATGCCACTTTTCCGTCTTGCTCTCCATCAAGAACTAGCTTTTTAACCGGGACTTTTCCGCATGTAAACGGAGTGACTACCAATGTGAACGAAACTTTAACGAAAAGCAGTATTCCTACTCCATCTAACGGTGGGGCGCTAAATACAAACTTTGCTGTGAAACCGAATATCACCACTTTAGTGGAGGTGTTAAAAGAGCAGGGATATTACACCGGTTTAACGGGTAAGTTTCATATTCCAAGTGCAGAAAAATTCCCGTTTGATTACTGGGGGAAAAAAGTAGATGCTTCCGCATTTTTCGAAAGCGTAGCGAAAAGTGGGAAACCATTTTTCTTAAGCTATAACTTCCATTCGCCACACCGTCCTTATCAAAAGAGTCCTTATGATAGAGAGAAGGTTGATTTGAACAGCTTAGCAATTCCTCCGTTTCTACCGAACAATAAGCTAATGCAACAAGATTGGTCTAATTATTTGGGAGCAATTGAAGCCACCGACAATGGAGTAAACGATTTACTTTCGGTGCTGAAAGAGAAAGGCTTAGACCAAAACACTTTAATTGTTTTCTTGAGCGATCATGGACCATCAGTGACACGGGGTAAATATTACGAGTATGATTTTAGTACCAGAGTTCCAGTTGTTTTTTGCGGTCCGGGCATTTTAAAAGATTTGAAAACAAATGCTTTAGCTAGTTTGGTGGATATTATGCCCACAGTTCTAGATATCTTAAACTTTCCAATTCCTAATTCTGTACAGGGAAAATCCTTAAAAAACCTACTGAAAAAAAACGAAACAACACCAAATCAATATGTTTATTCTGAAGTCGCTTTTCCCAGAAATGGAGAAACGAATTACCAGGCCCGTACAATCTTTGACGGTAGGTTTTGGTACATTAGAAGAAACGGAAAAAGCAGAATGGTGGGTATGCCGGAAGACAATTACGAGGAAAAGCTGTGGGGCAACCTAAGTTATAAAGCCACATTAGAGGGTAAAATTGACTTCCCACTTCAATATAACTTGATGAAATCCTCAGAAGGAACCCCACCTCTCGAAGAATTATACGATACCTATTCTGATCCTTGGAATATGCACAACATTTCTAATGATGCCGCTTATGCCAATGCTTTATTAACAATGCAAAAAGCAATGGACGATTGGATCTTAAAAACAGACGATAGGGAGATGGTATTTACTATAAAACCAATAGATAATTAAGCACTAATTGAGTTCATTTCTCAATGAGCGAACCACATTTAGATAGTTAATACAAAAAAATTCTAACGCTGTTTTGAAAAAAAAATCAAAAAGTGTAGCCACTTTGATGCGTTAATAAGAAATATGTCTCTACCTTTATTCATATAATGAATATGAATTTTGATAAACTGTTAGCCGGTTTTAAAGGCGATTTCTTTTATAACGATACCGCCAGTCATCAGTCCCAGATATTAGCATACGCTACCGATGCTTCGGTGTACCAAGAGAAACCTTTGGCTGTTGCCTTGCCCAAATGCACTGAAGACGTTAAGCAACTCATTAAGTTTGCACTGGCCAATAACCTTACATTGATACCAAGAGCCGCGGGCACATCCTTGGCAGGGCAAGTGGTGGGCAATGGAGTTGTTGTGGATATTTCCAAGCATTTCAACAAAATTATAGAAGTAAATACGGAAGAGAAGTGGGTAAAAGTACAGCCCGGGGTGATACGTGATGATTTGAACAGTTACCTAAAAAGCTCCGGGCTGATGTTTGGTCCTGAAACCTCTACCGCAAACAGAGCGATGATAGGAGGAATGGTCGGCAACAATTCCTGTGGCTTGCACAGCATGGTGTGGGGTGCGGTTCGAGACCATCTGCTGGAGGTTTCCGTAATATTGAGCGATGGTTCAGAGGCCGTGTTCAACAATCACGATTACACTGATAAGGGCAGTGTGCCCAACTTAAAAAATTCCATTGTCGGCAGTCTGATCGAGCTGTTGAGTGACAGCAAAAACCAGGACACCATTGTTTCAAATGCTCCCAAACCGTCTGTACTGCGTAGAAACACAGGTTATGCTTTGGATGCGATGCTGGACCAGAAACCTTTCAACCCACAAGGGAAAGACTTCAATCTTTGCAGTCTGATCGCGGGTTCTGAAGGTACGCTAGCTTTCATTACCGAGATAAAAATACAGCTTATTGAGCTGCCCCCAAAAGAGGTAGGCGTGGTTTGTATCCATACCAAATCTATTGACGAGGCTTTAAGAGCCAATATTATTGCAGTGGCACACCGGCCTATGGCTTCAGAACTCGTTGATAAATACATTTGCGATTTTACAATTGGTCATCCCGAATATCACAAATATCGGTCCTTCATCGTAGGCAATCCCGAAGCCATATTAATGGTGGAGTTTATGGAGGATGATAAAATTCTTCTGGAATTAAAGGCTAAAGAGCTTATAAACGCACTAAAACTTGCCGGCTATGGTTATGCTTTTCCTGTGCTGTTCAACGGAGAAACCAAGTCGGCATGGGAAATCCGTAAAGCAGGATTAGGTCTGTTGCGGAATTTAAAAGGAAAGGAGCAACCGGTGAACCTGATTGAGGACTGTGCGGTATCCACCGATGATTTGCCCGACTATATCAACGATTTGCAACTAGTACTAGAAAAGTACCAAGTAAAGGCATCTTACTATGCACATGCCGGGGCAGGTGAGCTCCATGTTGAACCACTTATCAACTTAAAATCAGCCGAAGGAATTGCTAAATTTCGGGGTATTTTAACCGATACTGTGGCTTTGGTAAAAAAATATAAAGGTTCTTTATCGGGAGAGCATGGCGACGGAAGGTTGCGAGGCGAGTTTATTAAAGATGCTTTAGGCCAGGAGACCTATCAGCTTTTTGAAAGTGTAAAAAGCATATTTGATCCCAAAGGGGTTTTTAACCGTGGCAAAATCACAAACTCACCAGCAATGGACACTCATTTGAGGGTAGTTGCAGGTCAGAAAGACCAGCTGCACAAAACCTATTTTGATTTTTCGGAAAACGATGGGATCCAAAGGCTCACAGAGAAGTGTTCAGGATCTGGAGATTGCCGTAAAAGTGCCATTTCTGGCGGCGTAATGTGTCCTAGTTACATGGCAACCAGATTAGAAAAGCACACCACGAGGGCAAGAGCCAACGTTCTGAGGCAGTTCTTGAGCAATGAACATGACAGGCACCCTTTTGCACACGAAGAGATCAAAGAAATAATGGATCTTTGTATCAGTTGCAAAGGTTGTAAAACAGAATGCCCTTCGGGTGTGGACGTGGCCAAACTAAAGGCGGAGTTTCTGCAGAATTACTACGATACAAACGGAGCATCTTTTAGAGCTAAATTGATTGCAAATTTCTCTTCTCAGATGCGTTTGGCATCATGGTTTAAACCTATATTCAATGGCATCTATCAAAGTAAAACCTTAACAAGCCTTGCAAACAAGCTGGTAGGTTTTCATCCTGATAGAAGTGTGCCTCTTATCAGTAAAACTACACTCCGCAAATGGTATAAAAAGAGACAAAAGGACAAGCCACGTTTGGATAAAAAAGTGTTTCTTTTTTGCGATGAATTTACCAACTATAACGATGCAGAAATTGGAAAGACCGCAATATTGCTTTTAGAAGGCCTGGGATATGAAGTTTCCATTCCGGACCACTTGGAAAGCGGGAGGACTTTTTTATCTAAAGGATTTCTAAAAAAAGCATCAGTCATTATCAATAAAAATATTCAGCTATTATCTCCAATAATTACTGCCGAATCTCCTTTAATAGGCATAGAGCCATCTGCCATACTTACTTTTCGAGACGAATACAAAGATTTGGCAAAACCGGAAAACAAAGGGAAGGCCATCGCTTTAGCAAAAAATGTGTATACAATAGAAGAGTTTTTGGCGAACGAGTTTAATGCGGGAAGAATTTCATCCGAATCTTTTTCCATGGATCATAAGGAATTGCTTTTGCATGGGCACTGTTATCAAAAAGCACTTTCATCACAAAAATACCTAACAGAAGTGCTAGCTATCCCAGAAAACTATAAAACTGTTCTGATACCGTCCGGATGCTGTGGCATGGCGGGTTCATTTGGTTACGAAGAGGAACATTTTGAGGTTTCACAGCAAATAGGCGAGCTGGTGCTGTACCCAGCCATAAGAGAAATGGAAAGCAATCAGATATTGGTTACTTCCGGCACTTCATGCAGGCACCAGATTAAGGACGCAACAGCAGTTAAGGCTTTACACCCAGTGGAAGTTCTATATCAAGCTTTGATTGAAAAATGAAAGTTGGATAAAAAGATCATGTTAGCCCGTTGATCTAAATCGTTTTAAACTAAGAATTGAAATTTCAAACAACGGGAAATTACTTATATAAAATGCTGGCCAGTCATTTTCAGTTGAAATATAGACTGACCAGTTTTAGTATCTCTAAAAAAATGACTGATTATTTATTTACAACAACGCTAATTGGCTGCTCTAAGGATTTTTTAAACGTTTTTAAATAGCTTATCCATTGTTCTGAGTTTTTAAAAGTTCCCTGCCTGTCCCAGGTTGCACCTTGGTAGTAGCTGATTGTTCCTTCAGAATTGGTGACAGTTTTTGCGAGTAATTGCCCTCCTTCCTCAATCATTTGGCTAACTGGGCTAGTTAAAATACAAGCAACACCAGTTGTGCCTTTGGCTCCTTCTGTAGGTTCCCAATAGGCCATAATTCCGTTTTGCTCATCTAAAAATTTCAGACCGGCTTGCTTTCTGGTAATAATCCCCGCAACTACATTTAGCGCTGTGTCATTGTTGCCATCATAGTCAACGGTAATTTTATTCAGCCAGCTTCCGGCATCTAATGAAATAGTTTTAGTAGCGCTAATTTTTTTGCCGGCAACATCCCAAACATCGTATATCAGTTGAAAGCTAAACCGCAAAGGCCCATTATCTAATACTTTATAGTCAACATAATTTTTGGAATAATAGATAGTGTCATTTAAATAAGGCATCATGTTGCCCGCCCCTAAAGTGTAACCAACATGGTAATAATCCATACCGTCACCCTGGTCAACATGGTATTTTCCTAAGCGGTATCTTTTATTAATAATCAATGAATCTGTTCTTTTTACCCAAACATCAATTCCGTAGGCATTTTCTTTTGGGGTGGCTTCTAACGCTTTTCCATACATTCTGAAAGCAATTTTATCATTTTCCCACGCAAAATCATCTTTTCGCTCCGGTACATATCTGCCGAATACCTTCGGAGAAACAGGCGCTTTTTTTCCTTCTGAAATAGAGAGGCTTTTTTGTTGGTTTGCCTCTAAGCTTACCTCTACCAAAAGATTTACAACTTCACTAGTCCCCTTTTTTTCTAACTGAAAAGGCACTTGCGTTCCAGTCTGTAGATCTTTAACCACCATTTTTGCAGTGTCAATTTTTAAATTATTGCTCACGCTACTCCAAGGAATTTCAACAACTTTATTCACATAAGCCAATGAACTTTCGTTTTTTAAGGTAATAACAACGTCTTTTAATTGTGATTTTGCAATGAGAGAACTAAGCAATAGAGCTGTAATCATCATTAAATTTATCTTTTTAAACATGGACTGTATTGTTTAGAGGGTAAATAAGGGATAAACGCAGGTATAAGCTTTCAAGTGTCTGTAGTTTTTCAATTTTACCATTTTATTTTATAAAATAAAAAATTACAGGGTGTTTTTTGTTTAAACAGCGGATATTAACTGGTTTATTTTTAATGAACTTAGTTAATAGCAATTAGTTCAGCGGATTCTGCCCAAAAAACTAACCAAAACCGTTGTTTTTCCGCCACGATCCAACCTTTTTACAACAGTTCCACTAAGGTTTCTAGCTTCATACTTCGGCTACCTTTAACTAATACTAAAGCCTCAGTTATTGGGTGTTTTTTCAGATAATCAAACGCTTGTTGCGTTTCTTCAAAAAAAAGCGAACCCGCATTATTCCTTTGTTTGCTAAACTCTTTACCAATTAAAATCACTTGGTCAAAATTGTAGGAATGGGCTTTTTGCAACACGTTTAGATGCTCTTCTGCGCTGGTTTCGCCAACTTCAAACATATCGCCTAAAATCAGTACCTTTTTATTAGAATTTAGTTTACTGATGTTTTCAATAGCCAAAATCATACTGCTAGGGTTGGCGTTATAATAGTCGCCAATTACCGTATTTCTTTCTGTTTTAGTTATTTGTGACCGGTTGTTTTTTGGTGCATAAGCCGTAATCCCGTTGTTTATTTCTGTTGGGGTTAGCCCAAACTCTAAGCCTATGGCAATTGCCGCTAAAATGTTTTCGAAGTTATAAGTGCCGGTTAGCTGAGATCGCACTTGATGATTTTCATTATTTGCGCTCCACTTAATCTTTAAATAGGGATTATTGTCGATTAATTCTCCCTGAATTTTGCTGGTACTGCCGGTTCCGTAACTGATGGTTTTTTGTAAATTTCTTTGTCTTGCCATCTCAGTTAGTGCTAAACTATCTTCGTTTATAAAAACAACACCATTATTGTTTTGCAAGAAATCGTACAGTTCACCTTTCCCTTTTTTAACACCTTCAATCCCTCCAAAACCCTCTAAATGCGCCTTGCCGATATTTGTAATTAAGCCATAATTAGGTTTGCAAATCTGCGAAAGCATTTCAATTTCTTTTTGATGATTAGCACCCATCTCAATAATAGCCACTTCAACATCATTAGTAATTTCTAATAAAGTTAAGGGAACACCAATGTGGTTATTTAGATTCCCTTTGGTAGCGAGTGTTTTAAATTTTTCGTTCAAAACACTATTTATCAATTCTTTGGTGGTTGTTTTTCCGTTGCTCCCAGTTAGCCCTATAAATGGGATTTTTAATTGTTGCCTGTGATGTGTTGCAAGCTGTTGCAAAGCAACTAAAGTATCATCAACCAAAAGAAACTGATCACTTGTTTGATGTTTTACATCATCAATAACCGCAAAAGCGGCACCTTTTTCTAAGGCTTCAAAAGCGAAAGTGTTAGCATCGAAATTATCTCCTTTTAATGCAAAAAACAAACAGCCAGGCGCTATTTTACGGGTATCGGTGCAGATGTTTGGATGCGATAAATAATGAGTATATAATTCTGCGATGGTCATACGAGGATTTTAAAGACGTAAAGTTAATTGATTTCCGAATTTTTACAGCTTGTTTTTTAACTACAAAGAGGCAAAAGTTGAGATAAGTTTTAACTGCAGACATCGCAAAGAACACAAAGCTGGATGGTGAGCTTGAATGCTTGGAAAATCCATTGCCACAATGTCTTATTCTTTTCTCTTTTATTATCTCTTCTTCAAACTCAAATCGTAAAAATCTGTTCTGCGATCTTTTAAATTCTGTACACTGCCAAATTCGTGAAGTTCTTTTAATAGGTCTAAGTTTACATCGGCTATCAAAATGTTTTCTGTATTCGGAGTGGTTTCGGCAACTATAGCGTTAGATGGAAAAGCAAAATCCGATGGCGAGAATATTGCAGACTGTGCGTATTGCAAGTCCATATTGTTTACCTTCGGTAAATTACCAACCGAACCTGTTATCGCCACATAACATTCGTTTTCTATAGCTCTAGCTTGTGAGCAAATCCTAACTCTGTTGTAAGCATTCTGTGTATCGGTCCAAAAAGGGATAAATAAAATATCCATCTTCTCTAAGGCCTGCATCCTTGCCAATTCTGGGAATTCAGAATCATAGCATATTAAAATGCCCACACGGCCAGCATCTGTGTCAAAAACTTTAAGCTCATTTCCTCCGCTCATTCCCCACGAGTGAATCTCTGAAGGGGTTGGATGTATTTTTATAGACCGATCATAAGAACCATCTCTTCTACATAAGTAAGAAACGTTGTAAAGCTTGTCGTTTTCTAGCAAAGGCATACTTCCTGCTATGATGTTCACATTATAAGAAACCGCCAATTCGCAAAATCTGTTTCTGATATATTCGGTATGGTTGGCCAGTTCTCG
>DASSWV010000351.1:0-4455 GCA_035704545.1 Pelobium sp. | reverse complement strand
TAATGTAGTTTCATGAAGTCAAAGAAAAAAATCATATTTATCCTTCCATATTTAAACGTAAATACAACTTCATCAGAACGATTTAAAAGCTTTATCAAAGCAGCTGAGGAGAATCCTGCGCTAAGCACAGAAGTAATCACCATTGATTACGGAATAAAGCGAAGTTATTTTGCGGGGCTGAGTAACTCGGATGTAGATTACTTTCATCCACAGTACCATCAAAGCGTAAAAGTTAATCTCAATGTAATTCAAAGACTTGGTTTTGCCTGTATCAATCAAAAAAGAAATATCCTATGGCGTATTTTTCAGCTACTACACCTAATTGTGTATGGAAAAGACATATTTTATCCACAAAATATAGCCATAGATCTTCAGAGTGGAAACCAATCAGACGGTTATGTTTTTTCTTCTGGAAGTCATTTTAGCTTATTTAGTACGGCACATGATTTAGCAGAGCAACTTGGTTACAAACTTATTTTAGATTACCGTGATCCTTGGACATTTGGATATAATCCGATAGATGGGTTTAGGTTTGTCAACTTTATTAAGAATTTTTTCGGTCGCTCAACAGAAGAACAGCTTCTTAACAAAGCCGATTTAATTACCACAGTTTCGGAATCATTGAGGAGTTTTTTTCCGGCGAAATATCTTCAAAAAATTAAGATTATAGCCAATGGAAGCAATTTTTCGCCTGACGACGTAACTGCTGACATTAAATTTGAGACTTTTAATATCGTATATGCCGGAACAATTTATAGTGACCAATTAAAAGACGAAGTTTTTTTTAGGGCTATGAAAGAGTTTGTGGCTGATAAAACTACGTCAAGAATTTGCTTGCAATTTTTAGGCGCAGCGGGTAATGGGCAATTGAAAGAGCTGATCGCTAAGTATAATTTAACCGAGGTAACAACTATTACCCCTCGTTTGTTAAAAGCGAATTTGTTGCCTCGGTTAAACCAAGCTTCAGTTTTTTTACACCTTAGGTATGCGGGGAAAAGTTCTGTGATCAGCTCGAAACAAGCAGAATACCTGAATTTTAGTAAGCCCATACTGCTTCCGGTTTCTGATGAGGGCGATTTAGCGGAAAGTATTTTAAATAATAAGGCTGGTTACGTATGTAGAAATAGGGAGGAGGTTTTGTTGGTTTTAAATAGCCTTTGGGAAAGTTTTAAAAACGGGAAAAGTTTAAAGCTTAATCATTCAAAAGAATTAATGGATACAATCTCTCGGGATAACATCGCAAGGAAATTGGTGGATACAATTCTCCACCTAACCTAACCCACCATTCCCTTAGTAACCCTTGCTACTGCCATTTTCTGTACTTCTTTTATGATGGCGTTACTATCATAACCGCACTCTGCCCAAAGTTCTTTTTGTTCGCCGTGTTCCACTATTTTATCCGGAATGCCCAAACGCTTTACCTCGCCTTTATACAATTGATCTGCTGCAAACTCTAATACCGCACTACCAAAGCCACCTTGTACGCACCCGTCCTCAATCGTGATGATTTTATCAAACTTCGAAAAAACTTCTTTCAATAGTTTTTGGTCTAATGGTTTTGCAAAACGCATATCGTAATGTGCGGGATGGTAACCTTCGGCATTAAGCTCAAAACAAGCTTTTACAGCCTCATTTCCTATATGCCCTATGCTTAGGATAGCAATATCTTCGCCGTCGCTAATTTTACGGCCTTTCCCCACTTCAATCTCCTTAAAAGGCCTTTGCCAGTTTACCATTACGCCTTTACCTCTTGGGTAGCGTATAGAAAAAGGCCCTCCATGGTTTTTGAGTTGTGCGGTGTACATTAAGTTCCGCAGTTCCTCCTCGTTCATCGGTGCAGAAACAATCATATTGGGGATGCACCTAAAAAAAGCAATATCGTAAGCACCGTGGTGAGTTCCTCCATCAGCGCCAGCGATTCCTGCTCTATCTAAACAAAAAACTACGGGTAATTTTTGAATAGCAACATCATGAACAACCTGATCAAAACCACGTTGCATAAAACTGGAGTAGATGTTACAAAACGGAATTAAGCCTTGTGTAGCCAAACCTGCGGAAAAGGTAACGGCATGCTGTTCGGCAATACCCACGTCAAACGCCCGATTAGGCATTGCCTTCATCATGATATTGAGCGAACAGCCTGAAGGCATAGCGGGAGTGATTCCCATAATTTTGTCGTTCTGTTCGGCAAGCTCAACAATGGTATGCCCAAAAACATCCTGGTATTTGGGTGGTTGAGGTTTATCTACCACCACCTTTTGAATTTCACCGGTAATTTTATCAAAAAGCCCGGGCGCATGCCAAGTAGTTTGGTCTTTTTCTGCCAAAGCATAGCCTTTGCCCTTAACTGTAACACAATGCAATAACTTAGGGCCGGGGATATGTTTTAAATCTTCTAAAACTTTGGCTAGCTGCTGAACATCATGCCCATCAATAGGGCCGAAATATCTGAATTTTAAAGATTCAAAAAGGTTGCTCTTTTTTAAAATGGTGCCTTTGATGCTCTTCTCAATCTTTTTAACAATCTCGTGAGCGTTTGGGCCCAGTTCTGATATTTTCATCAATACTGAAGAAACATCGTCTCTAAATCTGTTGTAAGATTTGCTGGTGCTGATTCCTGTGAGGTATTCTTTTAGTGCCCCAACATTTGGGTCGATAGACATACAATTGTCGTTCAAGATCACTAAAAGATTGCTGTTTTCAATGCCGGCGTGGTTTAAGGCTTCAAACGCCATTCCGCCAGTCATAGAACCATCACCAATTACGGCTACGTGTTGCCGGTCGGTTTCGCCTTTATAATGCGAGGCAACTGCCATGCCTAGCGCTGCAGATATAGAGGTTGAGGAGTGGCCAACGCCAAAAGTATCGTATTCGCTTTCTGCTCTTTTCGGAAAACCACTAATGCCACCGTAGATTCTGTTGGTATGAAAAACGTTTCGTCTGCCGGTTAATATTTTGTGTCCGTAAGCTTGATGGCCAACGTCCCAAACCAGTTGATCATAAGGCGTATTTAAAACATAATGGAGTGCAACAGTGAGTTCAACCACCCCTAAGCTCGCACCAAAGTGACCTCCGTTTACCGAAACTACGTCAATAATGTATTGCCTAAGTTCTTTACAAACCTCCTCTAACTGCTTTTCGCTCAGTTTTTTTAAATCTGAAGGAAAGTTGATTGCCGATAGGAGCTTGCCCGCCTGTACTTCCATTTTTATTTAGCGTGTTTAATACACAAAGTAATAAATTCTTTATTAAATAGTAAGACAAACTTCCGCAAATAATGTTTGCTGTCTTCCTGAATTACCAGTTGATTATTTATTAATCCTTGTTGAATTTAGAGCTGTTTTGATTTGCCGAAGAAAAAATAAATGATTGCACCCACTAAAGGCAATAATACTACTGTGGCAATCCACATTAATTTTTGGTTGTTCTGCAAATTAGTGTTTGCGAAAATATCTTTTACCGCCAATAATGCAACTATCAATGGAAAAAAGAATAATCCCGTTAGCACAATCTTACTCATATATAATTTTTTTTGTTTGCGTTTTTTTGTTGACTTTTTTAAATTTTAAAAAACAAGAAAGGGAATAAGCTTTAAACCTATTCCCCCGGTTATGTTTTTAAGTTTTATTAAATCGTCATTACATCTTTCTCTTTAACTTCTGCAAGTTGATCTATTTTTACGATATAGCTATCCGTCAATTTTTGAACTTCAGCTTCGCCAATTTTGATTTCATCTTCTGATGCGCCATCATTTTTTAGCTTTTTGATGCCTTCGTTGGTGTTTTTTCTGATGTTTCTTATAGCGATACGTCCAGATTCTGCTTCCTCTTTAACACGTTTAACCAAATCTCTCCTGCGTTCCTCTGTTAAAGGAGGTACGTTCAAACGGATTACAATTCCGTCATTCTGTGGATTTAGACCAATGTTGGCTTCCATAATCCCCTTCTCAATGGGGATAATCATAGCTTTTTCCCAAGGTTGTACCACAATGGTACGAGCATCAGGAGTGTTGACGTTAGCAACTTGAGCCAAAGGCGTAGGTGCGCCATAATAATCCACCATAATTCCGGCTAACATGACCGGACTAGCTTTACCAGCTCTAATTTTAAGAAACTCGGCATCGGTATGAGCAACTGCTTTTTCCATCGATGCCGCAGCATCTTCAAGCTCCATTTTTATAAATTCGTTCATGCTTTCTTAATTTATATGAGTTTAGCAATCAATTTTGAAAAAAAAATTAACTATACAACTTTCTTACATTTATCATATGAGCCTTCGGCTTTATGCTTTTTTATTATTTTACCAAAGTACCAATGGCTTGGCCTTCCATCAATTTCATTAAGTTGCCTTCTTTGTTCATATCGAAAACAATAATTGGCAGGTTATTTTCATCACATAACGTAAAAGCAGTCATATCCATTACGTTTAGCTCTCTATCATAAACTTCGTCAAAGC
>DASSWV010000219.1:0-5126 GCA_035704545.1 Pelobium sp. | reverse complement strand
TACATGATAAATTAGCGGACACATTGGTAGTGAAGGACAGGTTGATTTAAGACATTGGAAAAAGGCAACTGATTTAAATCTCGCTCTAGATAACAACATCAAAAATCCACTTTAAAATCCGATCATCCATAAACGATCTTTTTCGAGTTATTGATAGCGTTAATAAGAATTGGATTTTTTAAAGCCTGTTCCTCAAGCAAATCAACTTTTCGTGTAAAAAGCGACTCCAACTTCTCTTTCAATCCAATATAATTATCGAAATATTCAGATGGCTCAACCGATTTAAATTTTACCAAAAAATCCAAATCGCTCTTTCTATTGAATTTAGAGTTTAGAGCAGAACCAAACAGATACAACTTCTCAACTTGAAAAGTTTGACAAAGCTTTTTTAATGCATCCATATGTTGTTCTACAACCATCATAATACGAATATATTAAAAAATTGCCACTCCTTATATTTACATTCTTAAGTTAGTTCATAATTAATGAAAACCAAAAATTTAACTCCAACTGCCCTACAAAATTAATTCTAAAATTATAGACAGTTTTTTTGTTAAATTTGCATGCTATGCAGTCTAAAATCACTCAATACAGTACCGAAATCAACGCTTTTGAACCCAAAACAGCAGAAGAACTAGAGCACTTTCGCATCAAATTTTTAGGCACAAAAGGCATTATCAAAGATTTGTTCGATGAGTTTAAAGCGGTATCACCCGAAGAAAAACGCGTTTTAGGGAAAGTACTGAACCAGTTTAAACAGCTAGCGGAAACAAAGTTTAACGATAACAAAGATAATTTTACGGCTAGCACTGCACAAACCAACAAAGAAGATTTAACCTTACCCGGCGAAGGATTTGAAATTGGCGGACGCCATCCACTTTCTTTAGTCCGTAAAGAAATTGTAGAGATTTTTAAACGTTTAGGTTTTGTTTTAGCCGAAGGACCCGAGATTGAAGACGATTGGCACAACTTCTCGGCGTTAAATTTCCCTGAGGAGCACCCAGCAAGAGATATGCAGGATACTTTTTTTGTAGCTCCCCCAACCTCCGAAGGAGGAGAAGCACAAAGTGGCTCCGCCAATCAGAAAACTTTCGATAATAATAATCCTGCAAATCCATCAGGACAGGCATCTCCCCCATCAGGGGGGGAGACCGAGAGGGGGGCTTATGCCCTCCGTACCCACACCTCATCAGTTCAAGTGCGTTTAATGGAAGCTGGAAAACCACCTTTTAGAGCTTTAATGCCGGGTCGTGTTTACCGTAATGAAGCTATTTCTGCAAGGGCTCATTGCTTTTTCCACCAAGTGGAAGGTTTGTATGTGGATGAAAACGTTTCTTTTGCAGATTTGAAACAAACACTTTATTATTTTGTTCAAGAACTATATGGCGAAGGCACAAAAGTTCGTTTTCGTCCGTCGTATTTCCCTTTTACTGAGCCATCTGCCGAAATGGATATTTCCTGTACCATTTGTAAAGGCGATGGATGCCAAATGTGTAAGCAGAGCGGTTGGGTAGAAATTTTAGGTTGCGGTATGATTGATCCCAACGTTTTGGACAATGTGAACATCGATTCAAAAAAATATACAGGTTTTGCTTTTGGGATGGGAATAGAAAGAATTACCAATTTAAAATATCAGATCAAAGATTTGCGTTTGTTTTCTGAGAACGACGTTCGTTTCTTAAAACAATTTCAAACTGAGGTCATCTAAAATGAAGAAGTTAGCACTCTATTTTTCTGTAATTACAATCTTATTGTTGCAATCTTGCGGTAAAGATGGAGAGTATATTGATGATGTACCAGTAGATATTCGAATAACGGCTTCTGATTACCGTTTTTCGTCATTAAACAGCGCAGGAGGATTTGTGATCATTAACGGCGGTGTCGCTGGGATCATTCTTTACAAAAAAACCAGCGGACAAATTGTTGCTTACGATAGGTGCAGTACTTATAATCCAGAAAAAAAATGTGCAGTAAATGTTAATGAACCAAGTATTACTGCAACAGACCCATGCTCTGGATCCTTGTTTTCTATGGAAGATGGATCATCATTGAAAGCACCGGCAACACGACCTTTAAAACAATACCAAGTAACTGTAACCAGTTCACAAATTACCATTTACAATTAATTTATGGAAGCAGATAAGATCAAAGAAAGTATAAAAAAAGCCGCTCAGGATCTTTTCCGTAAATATGGTTACCATAAAACCAGTGTAAACGAAATTGCCAAAAAAGCTAAAATTGCTAAAGCCACCATTTATAAATATTTTGAAAGTAAAGAACTGGTTTTACACGCCATTTTAATGGATTACTTAAAGGTAAGTATCAATGATTTGGTGCACCAAGACAGCAAAAGCATCAACAAAGAAGAGCATTTAACCTTGCTGATTCTGAGAGTTAGTAAGCTGTCTTACACCGTTTGTAACGAGTTTATCGGTTGGGATTTTATCCGCGAATCTGCCAATGCGCAAGAGTTTTTGAAAAACCTTTCCGACGAGCTGGAACGCTTGCTTTACCAAGAGTTTTTAGGAATTGAGGGCTTAAACAGCGATGAAACCTACCCAGAAAGACTGCGTTTTTTAATCAAGGCCAGCAAAAGTATCATTTTCTCTTTTGCTTTTACTTCTGTAAGTGATGCCGATGTTCGTAAGAATTTTATTTCTTTCCAGAAAGAGATTTTGCCTTATTTGGTGAAGGCAGCTTTGTAGGACGGGAGTCCCGGTATGTAATGTTGCCACAGCGTGTCTCCCTCCGGAGGGAGAATTAAAGAGGGAGGTTTTATTTCACATAGGTTAACCACCCCCTACCCCCGCCAGCGGGGGACACTAGTAAACTTCGACATGTACTTCTAACACTCGAACCGTTAATTTTGCGTCGAACTACCCTTTATTCTTCTCTCTGGATTTTTTATAAACCTTCACTGCCATCATAATCACGACTGCGAAAATAACCAAACCTGTTAAGCCGTAAATCCAGTCGACTGCATTTTTAAGGATTACTGTAAAAACAATGGCGACCAAGAAAATAGTCGCAAGCTCGTTCCATAACCGTAGCTGAGTGCTGGTCATCCAAAACCTTCCATCTTTCAACTGCCTGATAATTCCGGCGCACATAAAGTGATAAATGAGCAGCCCTGCTACAAAAACAAGCTTCACCCACATCCAATCAGTATGTAACAAATAAGGATTAAGGTAAAGCATAGCTAAGCCAGCGCAAACAGATAAAAGCATTGCCGGTGTGGTAATAATGTTCCAGAGCTTGCTTTCCATCAATTGAAACTGCTTTTGCAGAATCACACGTTCCTGCTCAGGCTTTTCATTGGCTTCTGTATGGTAAATAAATAAACGCACAATATAAAACAAGCCCGCCATCCAGCTAACTACAAAGATGATATGAATTGCGAGTATGTATCTGTACACCTTTTCTAGTTGGTTAATTGTGAATGGTCAATGGTCAATGGTCAATGGTCAATGGTCAATGGTCAATGGTCAATAATAATACTATTTATAAGCAAGTCCTTCTCCTTCGGAGAAGGATTTAGGATGAGGCTTAATACCTAAACTCCTTTACCACATCTATAGCGTATTTCACGTTATCAAAAGGAATATCGGGCATAATACCATGACCTAAGTTAAAAATAAAACCATCTTCGCCACGCATACGCTCAAATAAACGATGTATCCTGTCTTTAATCACATGCTTATCAGCATACAAAATATGTGGATCTAAATTTCCTTGAACGGCTATGTTTGATGGGATACTATTTTTAATATTCTTTAAATCTGCGTTCCAATCAATAGAAACAACATCTGGTTTTGCTTCAACCATCAATGGTGCAAAAACAGAACTGCCTTTACAAAAAGAAATTACCGGAACGTCTTTTCTGTTTAGTTTAGAGATGATATCCACATTGTATTGGTGCGAAAACTCTTTGTAATCATCCCAAGATAAAGCCAAAGCCCAGCTATCAAATAATTGCACTGCATTAACGCCGGCAGCAATTTGTAGGTTTAAATAATCAATAGTAACGGCAGCAATTTTACGCAATAATTTATGAGCTAATTCTGGCTGGTTATGGATAAAAAGCTTAGTCAGCTTAAAATCTTTGGAAGAACCACCTTCTATCAAATAGCTCATTACCGTAAAAGGTGCGCCAGCAAAACCGATTAGGGGAATCGAATCGTTCAAACGCTGTTGAATAACCTTGATGGCATCAGCAACGTATTGCAAATTATCCATTACATCAACCCGTAAATTGTCGATGTCTTTTTCATTTCTGATCGGGTTTGCAAACCTTGGTCCTATTCCTTGAGTAAAACTTAAATCGCCACCCATTGCTTCGCCGGTCACTAAAATATCGCAAAACAAAATAGCCGCATCAATTCCTAATAAATCAACAGGCAACATGGTTACGTCGGCAGCAATCTCTGGCGTTTTACACATTTCTAAAAACGAGTATTTGTTTTTAATTTCCCAATATTGGGGCATAAAACGACCTGCCTGACGCATCATCCAAACCGGTGGACGTTCTGTTTTTCTAGAAAACGCCGAATCTATAAACAAGGAATTCTTCATCTAATTTGCTGTATTTCTTTTTCGATATTACTTAATATGCTTTTATACTTTGCCGTTAAGGGCAAATTTGCTGCTTGCTTAATCCACAGCATCCCTTTTTCTTTATCCTTATTGCGCAAGCTGATGTTTGCTAGGTGCATTAGTGCTACACCTAAATCACTTGCCCGTAAACCTAAAACAGCTGCTTGCCCCAAATAAAGTTCTGCTGCATCGTAATCGGCATCAGCTACAGCAATACTTCCCAACATAAAGTGGTAATAAGGCTTTCTGCGTTTATTTAAAAGTGCTGGATTTTTTACACTATGCAATAAACGTTTTGCCTTTTTGTAATTCTTAAGCTTAAACTGCTTAGCTGCTAAAATAATAGGCCCTTCCTTATAATATCCCCACATTACCAAAGCAATAAACATCACGCTTAATGCAGAAATCTCGTAAACTTTTAGCCATGTAGCCAAGCCAGCAACTAATGCTAGCAAAACGCAAACTAAAATCCTCGCCTGGTTGGTAAACATTTTACGAATGCCCGTCGGTAAATTTATAGCCTACACCACGGA